>NZ_CP051480.1:0-300000 GCF_012934885.1 Mycoplasma phocoeninasale
TTCGCAAAAGCAAGTAACATTAAAAAAATTGGACACGCCGGAACTTTAGATCCCTTAGCTGAGGGTTTATTAATTGTCGCAACAGATGAAGATACCAAGGCACTTCATTTGCTATCAACTAGCAGCAAAGAGTATATAGTGGCCGCATCACTTAACAAAAGATCAGCTAGTTACGATGAAGGCGAAGAAGTTAATGATGTAGAAAATCCAAGAATAATAACTAAAGAAGAGCTACTAGAAGCACTTAAAAAAATCAAAAAAACTAAAAAGCAAATTCCACCAGCTTTCTCTGCTAAAAAAATTAACGGTGTCCGAAGTTACCATTTAGCAAGAAACAATAAACAAGTTAACCTCTCTGCTTGTGATATTGAAATTTTTAAACTCGAACTGTTAGCATTTAATGCAAAAAATCAAACATTTAGAATTAAAACTAAAGTGTCAAAGGGGACATATATTCGTAGTTTAATTCATGACATTGGATTACTTTTAAAAACCGATGCAGTTGTCAATTTTCTACAAAGAGTCGCAATTGATGAAATAAAATTAGGAAATGAAGATTATGCAAAAATTGATGATTTAGATAATCTTTTTAATATGAAAATTATCAATGTATCAGCTAATCAATTGCCATTTATTTATAAAAATTTTAAGATTATCAAAAATGATGAATATTTTCATAATGAAAAAAATATTTTTGCATTCAATAATCTAATTATTGGATGAGGATATAAAAAAATGGATAATTTCTACTTCGAAAAGATATTTTTGAATCGAATAGAAAAATTAATTAAGGAGATTAAATAATATGACGAAATATAAAATGATAGTTTTTGACATAGATGGTACTTTGCTACCATTTGGAGTTGATGAACTTACTCCGAGAATGAAAGAAATGTTTGAAAAATTAAAACAAAAGAAATTTATCAACGTTTTATGTTCTGGTCGAGATATTTTTACAGTAGGACAACAAATCAATAACCCATATGTTGATTATTTTGTTGGTGCTAATGGAACATTTATCCTGGATTTAAAAACTGGTGAATATATCTTTGAAAAGACTATTGAATATGAAGATTTCGTGAAATTTAGAAAATATGCCGAAGATAATAATTTACCATTTTCATTTGTAGGTAATAAATGAGGATATTACAATGACTTATTTAATATCGACCATTGATTCTACCGCCCTTACAAAGATAAATTTATTTCAGAAAAAGAATTTGAAAAGCAAAATGATAAAAATTACTTGATTACAATAAGTTCTAAAACTCCACATGAATTAGCTATTAAATTAACAAAGTTCTTCGAGGAAAATAATATGGATTTATGAATTTTGGCTGAATGAGCGGGAGGGGTTTTCATTTCAGCTAAAGGCATAACCAAAGCTACAGGACTAAAAATTTTAGGTGACTTACTGGGGGTTAGTTTAGATCAAATGGTTGCCTTTGGGGATTCAGAAAACGATATTGAAATGTTAGAAGAAGTAGGACTTGGCATTGCCATGGGAAATGGCGAAGATATAACGAAAGATGCTGCAAAGGAAATTTGCTTACCCGTTACTGAAGATGGCCCTTATTTCAAATTAAGAGAAAAAGGTTTTTTCGACTAGAAAGACAAAAATAAAAAAGCCTGAATTTAAGGGCTTTTTATTTTGTTAATTTACAGATTTTCGATAAATCATCTCTGAGCAATTTCTAGATCAGACTTTGAAAATTTACTTTCCTTACTATCATCAACATAGCGGATTCGATGAATAAACTCAATATATATTTCTTCATATTTTGAGGGAATAATTTCCAAATCATATAAGTAAAGAATATTATTTAATTTATTTTCTTCGGATTCAAACTTTTTATTAATCAATGTTAAGCCATGATATTCAATATTACTTATGACAACATTGACAATATAGACACCATCTTTTAGGGGAATTAAATTCTCAGGATATTTATAGTGAAATTTTTCCATGGTAGTAATAAAAGCATAATTTTCAATTAGTAAAGCATTCATTCCTTCAATGTTTCCATCCCTAATAAATTCTTTAATTAAAGTTGATGATATTTTACTTTTGTTAACCTTTTTTTCATCAGCGACATAAACTTCAAATTCTTTTTTTAGATCATTAATTGTGCCTTTTTTCATAAAACCAAACCGAAAATCTTGACCACAAACAATTTTCTTAACCCCGTTTTCTTTTAGGCTTTGAATAAAAATTTTATAGTCTAAATTCAAAAGATTTTTGTCCATATTAACAATAAAAACACTATCAAATCCTAAAGCATCAAAGGTATATAGTCTCGTTTTTGGTTGAAAGGCTTTTTCAGTAGCAATTTCGCCTTTATTAATTGGACTTTGAAACATCATTGCTGCCAATTCAAAATGTTCATCGGCATTTTTTAAGTTTCTAGCAATTTTGAATAATTCATTATGTCCTAAATGCAACGTTTCAAACGAGCCTAAACAAATTATAAGATCCTTATTAAGGTTTAAATTTGACTTTATATCTCAACTGTAAATTTTCATATTTTACTAATTATAGTTAATTTTTAAAAAATCGGCGGCAGTTTGAAATATATATTTAAAAATAAATGCCAGTATGTTTTTTTAGATGTTATTTTCAATTTTGTTATAATAATTTTACTATGGAAAAAACAATGTATGAATCACTACTGTCAATTGCAAAACAATATGAAAATTTATCAGAAAAGCTAAATGAACCCGAAATTTACAATGACATAAAACAATATACCAAATTAAGTAAAGAAAAAGCTAATCTCGAAGATATTTATACTCATTTTAAAGAATATCAAAATATCGAAGATCTACATAAGCTAACAAAAGAAATTCTATCCTCTGAAAAGGATGTGGAATTGCTAGAACTGGCAAAAAATGACATTGATAAACAAATTAGTAAACTAAGCGAATTAGAAGATAAGATTAAAGAATTACTTCTACCACAAGACGAAAATGATAATCGTAATGTCATTATGGAAATAAGAGGCGCTGCCGGTGGCGATGAAGCTAATATTTTTTCTGGAAACTTATTTAGAATGTATCAAAAATATTGTGAAGAAAAAAATTTCAAACTAAAAGTAATCGATTCAACTTTTGGTGATGCCGGTGGTTTTTCACAAATTGTTTTTAATGTTAAGGGCGAAAAAGTTTTTTCTCAACTAAAATTTGAACGTGGTGTACACCGTGTGCAAAGAGTACCACAAACTGAGACTCAAGGTCGTGTTCATACTTCAACTGCTACAGTCACAGTTCTTCCTGAAATTGAAGATGATGTTAAAATCGATATCAAACCTGAAGATATTGAAATTGATGTTTTTAGAAGCTCTGGTGCTGGCGGACAATCAGTTAATACAACTGATTCAGCTGTCAGAATCACTCACAAACCAAGTGGTATTGTTGTTACTTCGCAAGACGAAAGAAGTCAAATTCAAAACCGTGAAACAGCACTAAAAGTGCTAAAATCAAGACTTTATGAAATCGAAATTAACAAGCGTGAAGCCGAAGAGAGTGGGCTAAGAAAATTATCGGGTACAGGTGACCGTAGTGAAAAGATTAGAACTTATAATTATCCTCAAGATAGAGTTACTGATCATAGAATCGGTTTTTCAACCTCTCTAAAAACCATTATGGATGGCGATCTAGGAAAAATCATTGAAGCACTAATTGCTGATGAAAAGGCTAAAAAAATTAAAGAAGCAGGTTTGTAGTGATTTCAGAAAAGGAATTACTACATGAAAAACTTCGCTATGGTTTGCCGCTAGTTATTTCAAAAAAAGAGAGAAAACTCCTAAAAAAAGATATGCCATGTCAAAAAATTATTGGCTATCAAATTATGCAAAATGTTCACATTAATTTAAAATATAATGTTTTAATTCCACGCTATGAAACTGAGGAATTAATTTTATTTGCCTACAATTTTATTAATGAAAATAGCAAAATTCTTGATTTAGGATGTGGTTCAGGATTTATTGGAATTGCAATTGCAAAAAATAAAAAAAACAATAATGTAACAATGGTTGATATCAGCCGTCAGGCAATTAAACAGAGTAAATATAATGCTAAAATTAATGGTGTCAATCCTAAAATTATTCGTTCTAATTGATTTAAAAAAGTCAATGACAGTTTTGATATCATTGTATCTAATCCCCCATATTTGGATAAGAAAAATCTATTTTCTAAATCTTTAAAATATGAGCCAAAGCGAGCTTTATATGCTAAAAATAGCGGGCTAAGAGAATATGATTTAATTTGTAAAAATGCTATTAAATATTTAAATCCTAATGGTGTTATAATTTTTGAAATCGATCCTTATGTGGCATTATGATTTAAAAATAATTTTCCAAATGTTGAAATAGTAAATGATATTAATAAAAAACCACGTATTGCTAAGCTAGAATATAATGATTTGTTAAATTATTAGCACTCATAGTCTTTTTGTGCTAAAATATATAAGTTATGGAAAAAAATAAAAAAGATTATTATGAAGTATTAGGGATTTCACGAGATGCTAAGGATAGCGAAATCAAATCAGCATATCGAAAACTTGCAATGAAATACCACCCAGATAGAAACAAGGATCATGATGCTGAGGAAAAATTTAAGGAAGTAGCGGAAGCCTATGAGGTTCTTTCTAATCCTGAAAAAAGAAAACAATATGATCAATTGGGCCATTCGGCATTTGATCAAAATTCATTCCATTTTTCAGCGGAAGATATTTTTGGAAGTTTTTTTGGTTCATTTAAGAATGCTTTTAGTGGCTTTGAAGGTGCATCAGGATTTGAAGACTTATTTAACTTTGGTGCAAGACATTCACGTAAACAAAGAGGAGAAGATTTACACCGAAAATATGTAATTGAATTTATTGACGCAATTAATGGTAAACGTGAATTAGTTGATTTAATAAAAACCTCAAAATGCTCAACATGTAATGGATCAGGAGCATACTCTTCAAGTGATATTGTAGAGTGTGATAAATGTCATGGGTCTGGACAAGTTAGAACGAATATGGGAATATTTTCGACACTTAGCACATGTAGCAAGTGTTCTGGAAATGGAAAGATAATAAACAAACCATGTCAAACTTGTAGTGGAACTGGATATCAAAGCGATGAGGTTTCTGAAACCATCGAAATACCAGCTGGAGTAAAAGATGGCGAAAGCATTGTTTTAAGAGGTTATGGTATGCCTTCACCAAATGGTGGAGAACCTGGAGATCTATTTATTTACATTAATGTCAAGAGGGATAAACATTTTGAGTTGATTAAAAATGATTTAATACTAAATGTTCCAATTTCAATAAAATCGATTATTTTAGAAGAAGAAATTCTTATTCCAACTCCATACGGGAAACAAAGAATCAAATTAAATAAAAACATGAGATTAGATGGAATAATAACCTTACATAACTTTGGTTTTCCAATTAGAAATACTAATAAAAGAGGTAATTTAATTATCACAATTAAGCCTTATATTCCTGAATTTGATAAAAAAGATAAAGATAAAATTCGTGAAATTTTTGATAATTCAAAAGACAAAGAATACGAAAAGTGATTAGATAGTTTCTAATTGCTTTTATTTTTTATTTTAATCTTAAAATACTATATTATCTTTATGTTATTATTATTAACGTTCAACAAGGAGGAATAATGAATGAGAAAGTTATGATTGTTGAGTCGCCTAACAAAGTGAACACAATTCAAAAGTATGTTGGTAATGATATAAAAGTCATATCATCAGTGGGTCATATTTTAAAATTGGCAACCAAAGGGGTTGGAAATTTAGGAATTGATTTTGAAAACTGAGAACCAAATATGGTTCCTGATCCCGCCAAAAAAAATATTATTTCCGAATTAAAAAAGGTTACAAAGGATGCAAAAGAAGTTTTTATTGCCACTGACCCTGACCGTGAAGGTGAAGCAATTGCAAACAATCTAGTTTCTACTTTGAAATTAGAAAACAAATACAAAAGAATAAAATATAATGAAATTACTGCCGAAGCAATCAAGATAGCACTAAATAATCCCCTACTAATTGATAGTAATTTAGTTAATGCCCAAAAAGCGAGAAGAATGCTTGATAGAATCATTGGATTTAAATTATCGCAGTTAATGAAACAAAAAATAAAAAATGCGCCAACATCGCCATCAGCTGGTAGAGTACAATCAATTGCTCTAAAATTAGTATGCGATCGCGAAAGAGAAATTGAAGAATTTATACCAATTTTATATAGCAAAATTAACGCTATTATTGATGAAGATATTGAAGCTAATTTTTTCTATAAAAAAGATTTAGATTTTAGTAATGATAATACATGAATTGAACCTAAAAAAGCGAAAGAAATTTTATCTAAATTAGATGAAAATAAATTCCTTTTGGTTAGTG
This sequence comes from Mycoplasma phocoeninasale, assembly GCF_012934885.1. Taxonomy (GTDB): domain Bacteria; phylum Bacillota_I; class Bacilli_A; order Mycoplasmatales; family Metamycoplasmataceae; genus Metamycoplasma; species Metamycoplasma phocoeninasale. Next base: position 6,397 of record NZ_CP051480.1, read on the forward strand.
ATTATAAAGTTTCGCAAAGACGTGAAGCAATGATCACACCTTTTAAACAATCAGTTTTGTATAAGGAGGCCAAGTATTCATCTTCAATTGTTCAAATAAGTGCGCAAAAGCTATTTGAAGCTGGGTTAATATCATACCCGAGAACAGACTCAACAAGATTGAGTGAAACATTTATTCAAAAAGCGAAAGAATATATTAAAGACAAATTCGGTTCTGAATATGTTGCCGAAGAAATTAAAGGTTTTAAAGGTGAACAGGATGCTCATGAGGCTATTAGACCAACTAATATTAAATTAACTCCAACTGAAGCAACAACCCAATTTGGTCTTAGTGAAACTGATAGTTACATTTATAAAATAATCTATGAAAAAACCATTATGGCTTTAATGAATCCACCAAAAAGAAAAATTTATCAATATGAGTTAAAAAATGGTGAATACTTCTTTAAAATGTCATACACTGAAGTTATTTTCAATGGATATTATGCAATTACAGGATTTGAAAATCCTAAACCTCTGCCAAAATATGAAATTGGTGATAAACTGGGGGTTGATGAATTTATTAAATTAGATAAGCAAACGACTCCACCACCAAGATACAGCGAAGGTTCATTGATCAAAACGTTAGATGATATTAAAGTTGGAAGACCATCAACATTTGCATCAACGATTAATCTAATTAAAAAACGACTATTTGTTGAAGTACAAAATAGCGCTCTTCATCCGACTTCTTTTGGAAAAATTGTTTTAGATAAGCTAATTAATGGTTTCCCTAAAACAATCAATGAAGAATACACTGCTGAAGTTGAAGCTGATCTTGATATGATTTCAGAAGGCAAAGAGGACTATAAAATCTTAATGGAAGATTTTTGAAAAAAATTCAATAATCATCTATATGATGTTAGTCAAACTATTGAAATTACCGTATTGCCAAGCGAGTTCTTAAATGAAAAATGCCCATTATGTGGCAATAATCTGATTTACCGATACACAAAAATTAAGCGCAGCAAATTTATCGGTTGCACTAACTTCCCGTCATGCAACTATATAAGAAACATCGAAAAACCAAAACGATCAACATGAAAATGAGGTTCAAAAAAATAACTAAGCACAAGTAGTTATTTTTTTATTTTATAAATATTTTTTGCTTTGCAAAGGTACTTTTTCATTGTCTTGACAAAAAAATAATATAAAATTATTAGGATATGGAAATAGCTAAAAAAAGAAAGTCACTAATAGTATTTGGATCTATTCTAACGCCTATAGCAATAGCAGGATCAATTGGTGGTGCAATTTATTTTGTTATTAGAAATACTAGGAGAATTCGTAAGGTTTACTGAAGCCCAGAAGATTTCTTGAAAAAAGCAAAAGCTGACTTACTACCAAATCAATTAGTTGAATCTTTCACTCCGAAAACTTTATATGACAATTTCAATTCACAGCGGAAAATTGCTAACATCGCTATTGAAGAATATGACAAGCTTCACCCTGAAATAAAAAACTATATTAAATCAAATTCAAATAAGCAAAGAAACTTAATGAGCAATGGGATTAATATTAAAAAGCTACTAAAAGATAGGCCGAAACCATTTGATGCTAATAAATTTTTATCAGAAAAGTTAAAAAATAATTTAAATTTTGATGATGTTAAGTTTTTGGACTTTAGATATAGTGACATTGAACTAACAGATAATCCCCAGGAGTTAAAAGTTCATTATGAAGTATTTCTAAATTATGAATTTGCGGCCGGAAATTTTGAAACATCAGCTCAAAAAGGAACACCTGATTCTAAATACTATTATGCTTCTTCAAAAGTTATCAAAATCATTAGCAAAAATGAAAAATGAGATCTGGGAACTATTTTTTATCAAAATCTAGAATTATTATCAAATGATTTTAAAAATGTAATTAATGAAAAACCTAAAGATCCGCAGTGATTTGATTCTGAAGAATTTCAAATGAAAATTTTTAAAATTTTTGAAGATGCGGCAATTAAATATGATTCATTTCCTGATATTTATCCTAAAGAGGACTTTGACATTGTATCATCACTTGAAAAAGGAAGTAATAGTTACGTTAAATGAAATCCAGTTAAGGGTCTTAATAGTTTAACAATTACATACAGATACATAAACAAGAAAAACAATGAAATAAAGTCAGAAATAAGAAAGAAAAACTTCGTAGTTTTAAATGCTTAGATTATGGAAAATAAAACGTGAAGAATTAAATCTGAAAAATCCAAAAAAAATTTTAAAAAATATAGAAAAATTATTAAGGAAATTGAAAATTATTTCCAAGTAGAAAAATTAAATAATTCTGAAATATTTGATGATTCATACATCAAATATTTTGAAGATAGTAACCTAGACTTATCGGGTAATACAAATAATTCAAATAAATTAATTAAAAATTATGAAATAAATTCACAAATTTCGGCAATTAAAGCAATTAAAGCGAATTTGAGTAAAGAAATTGAAAAGTTGAATTTAGATTATAATGAAAACAAATTTAAAATAGATGATAAATTGAAAAAAATATTAGAAAAATAAAATATAATGACTAGTTAATAAACTAGTTATAGTATGAAAAGAAAGGAGAAAAATGCTTAAAAAAATAAATATTGCCATTGATGGCCCATCTGGCGTTGGTAAAACAATTATGTCAAAAAAACTAGCTGAGCATTTGGGATATAAATTTCTAAGTTCCGGAAGTTTTTATCGTATTGTTGCCTTTAATGCTTATAGACTAAAACTTAACATTAACGATGAAAAATCAATTAATGATTCCTGGGATATTCATGATATAAAAATTGATGAGCAAGATCGTATTTTTTTCAAAGGTGAGGATGTCACCTTTCTAATCCGCGAAGATCATATCTCGAGAATTGCTTCAACAATTGCTAAGTTTCAAAGTGTGAGAAATAAAGTAAATAGTTTCATTCAAATGTTTAGCGAGAAATCTAAGGGCATTATTGTTGATGGACGAGATGCGACTTATCGTATTTTGCCGAATGCTGAAGTCAAATTTTTTCTTTGAGCAACTCCTGAAAAAAGAGCAGAGAGGCGTGTAAAACAAGATAAAGAAATGGGAATTGAATCTAATTATGATGATGTTTTAAATTCGATTAAAATACGTGACTTTAATGATACCAACCGTAAAATCGACCCCTTAAAGATCTCTGAAGGCAGTATTAAAATCGATACAACGAATATGAGTATAGAAGAGAATTTTCAAGCAATGATGAATGAAATAAAGAAAAAGGTGGACAATGAATAAAAATATCGTCGCCATTATTGGCAAACCAAATGTTGGCAAGAGTACCCTTTTTAATAAAATCATTAATCAAAGAAAAGCAATTGTTTATGACACTCCCGGAGTAACTCGTGATAGAATATATTCCACCGCTAATTGAGCAGGAAAAGAGTTTACAATTGTCGATACTGGTGGAATTACTATTGAATCAGAGGATTTTAAAGAACAAATTAAAGTTCAAGCTCAAGTAGCAATCGAAGAAGCTAATGTCATAATTTTTCTAATTGATGGAAGGGAGCCACTGACTTCAGAAGATTACTATGTCGCAACACTTTTAAGAAAAATTAACAAACCAGTTTTATTAGTAAGCAATAAATTAGAAGGCCATAAAACTGTTTTTTATGACAACTCAGTATATTCACTAGGATTTGACAAAATTTTCCCTGTGAGTGCTATTCATGGAGATGGACTGGGAAATCTATTAGATGAGATTTTAGCACACCTCGACTATAAAGATGAAGGACAATCAACACACTTTAAATTAGCACTGCTAGGAAAAGCTAATGTTGGAAAAAGTACTCTACTAAATACGCTATCAAATGAAAATCGTTCAATTGTTAGTGAGATTGCCGGAACCACAAGGGATTCTGTGTCCACTTTAATAAATATTTCGGGTGAAGAATTTGAAATTATTGATACGGCTGGTATTAAAAGAAAAAGTAAACTGGAAGATAGCATTGAACACTATGCTTTAATGCGAGCAACTCAGTCAATTGAAAATGCAGATTTATGTCTACTCTTACTTGATTCAGAAGATGAAGTTAGTCACTTTCACCAAAATATTATTGGCATTGCTTATGAATTAAAGAAACCACTTATTGTCATTGTTAACAAGTGAGATTTGATTGAAAAAGATACGAACACAATGGACCTTTACAAAAAAAATCTAAAGAAAAAACTGAAATTTGTTGAGTGAGCCCCAATTGTTTTTATCTCTGCTAAAAATAAAACTCGAATCAATAAGCTAAAAGAAACTATTCTTCAAGTCAAGGAAAATATTTCTAAAAAAATCAATACAAATCAGCTAAATAGTGTTATTATGAATGCACAGATTATTCGACCAGCATCTTCAATCAACGGGAAACGTTTGTCAATCACGTTTTCAAAACAAGTTGAGGCAAAGATCCCCACATTCGTACTGTTCGTTAACAATAAGAACTTAGCGCACTTCACTTATTTGCGATACATTGAAAATCAAATAAGAGAAAATTATGATTTTTCCGGGACACCAATTGAATTAATCCTGAGAAATAAAAACAAAAAGGACAATTAAGAGATATGAGGCAAAAAATAGCTATATTAGGAAGTGGTGGAATGGGAACAGCTTGCGCCACTATTTTAGAGGACAATAATCATGATGTTATCATCTATGGAATTGACGGCCAAGAAATAGAGGATCTTAAAAACGGAAGAAATCTAAAATATTTCCCAGACAATATTTCTTTCCCAAACTTTAAAACAACTAATAATTTAGATGAAGCAGTCATAGATGCTGACTATATTTTATTTGCTATTCCCACACAATTTATTGAGGAAATTTTCAAATTAGTAGTTTCTAAAGTTACCAAGCCAACTATATTTATTAATGTAGCTAAAGGATTTTGACCTAACACGGCAGTATCAGTTTATGATGAAATGAATAATCTGATTAAAACTAATAGTAAAATAATGGGGGTTGTCTCGTTAATCGGACCTTCATTTGCAATTGACATTGTTAAAAAAAATATTACATTAGTCAATGCCGTGGCTTATAATAAAAATCTTGCAAAAAAAGTGCAGAAATTATTTTCTAATCAATGATTTAGGGTGTATTCTCAAAATGATGTTAAAGGCGCTGAAGTGGGGGCAATATTTAAAAATATGATCGCAATCGCATCAGGAATGGCAGAAGCTTTGGGATATTCAACCAATACACAAGTGGCATTAATTAGCCGATCAATTAAAGAAATTTTGACTTTTAACAAATATGTTGGTGGTAAAAAAGCAACAATTTTTGGTTTGTCAGGAATAGGAGACCTAATTCTAACTGCACTATCACCGAAATCAAGAAATTATACTTTTGGCAAAAACTATTTTTTAAAGAATAATCAAGAGAAAAACATGACAGTTGAAGGACTAAAATCAATTGAAATAATTTACGAAAATTATATTAAAAATAAAAAATTAGAATTGCCAATCATCGAAGCTTTATACAAAATAATTTATAAAAAAGACAAAGTAAAAGAGGTTATCAAATCATTAATGATTAGACCCTTGAAACATGAATAGATAATAGGAGAATTAAATAATATGAATAAAAAAGAACTAATAGTTCACGTTAGTGAAAAAACAGGATTTCAACAAGTACTTGTTGAAACAATTTTTAATGAGGTAATTACAACAATTACAACTGAAATTGTACAAGGAAATAATGTTTCTATCTCAGGTTTTGGTATGTTTTCTTCTAAATTTATTCCTGCAAAAACAAAAATCCACAATATTACTAAAGTAGTGCTAAATATTGATGCGAAACTAGATCCAAGATTTAAATTTTCAGCAGCTTATCGAGAAAGAGTTGATGAAGAATATAATGAATCTAATCATCAAAATTAAACACTTTTAAATAGTCTAATATTCCTGGAAAATCTAATTCTATAGAAATACCGTTAGCTAGCAACAATGAGTATGCTAGTGTTTTTTTATTTTTACTAATTTTCATAAATTTATCATGTTTAATTACAATAAATTTATTTTGTAAATTAAAATAAATAATTCAAAATGCTAATCCATGATGAGATGCTATTAGTGAAAGATATTCAATTTGATGTCTTTTGACATTGCTTAGACTAAAGTTTTTTTCGTTTGTGCTCTTGGCTTCAAAAGCCAAAAAAATACCTTTATAAATTCCATAGTAGTCAACTGTACTCTTGGACTTAATAAAGGCATTATTTACAACTAATTTTTTATTTTTAAGATCAACACTTTTAAAATCGATATCTAAATTTTTCTTGTGAATTATAGCAATATTATTTTCATAATAAAATTGGTTGCTACTATTGATAATGCTTTCTAAAAACATTCCTTTATTTTTATGTATGTTCATAAATTAATTACAACATACTCTAAAAAAATTTTTTCTTATCTTTTTATTAAATTAATCTCAGTTCTTATACTTTTCAAAATTATTTATATATTCTTTTCTACGTGGTGATTTAATGATGTGTTGTGCTAAATCAAAAGCCATAATCATCGCGAGAACATCGTTATGACAATATTTTTTCAAGGCTATAATTTCTTGCTCTCATTCATTATCTTTAATTACATCGAGCGCACGAGCTGTAGAAATTTGAAGTGCCATTCCTCCATTTTTAACATTTAAGTCTTTATATGGAAAGATCATATGGTTTAATTTTATTTTATTTGATGAAACATATTGTTCAATTTTTTTAATTGAGTACTTGCCCTTTAGCTCACCTAAATTAATTTGGGATTTAGAGATTTTCATGCCATGTGAGCCGACCATAAATAGTTCAGCAATATCAACAATTCTTGTAACAATAAATTGGATTTTTTCCGCAATTTTTTCATATTCTTTGGCATACATTACTCCAGATTTTTCATGATAATAAAGAAGCATTTCTTGCATTTCCAGTAATCTTGAAGTTTCATACGACTTATTATATACAACATAACATGAAGCTTCTTCATCGTATAAGTCATCGATAATCTTAATTAATGTCTTATAGTCATAATTTTTTGGATCATAGACATAATCATGAGAGTTATATATTTCATTATTAATTGTTTTAATGATTGAAGTTTGGCTCATTAATTGATTATATGGTTTATTGAAATCAATGATAGGAATTGGCAAAGTTACTCCTTCAAAGTCGAATCATATAATTTTGGCATCTTTCTCACTAATTTTTTTATAAACATAGTAATTTTCGATGTCAGGATTTAAAGCAATTTTATTATTTTCATAGAAGTCTAGAATTGTCCGACTTTTAAAATTGGGCTCTTTTAAATCTTGTAGCTTTAAGCGTAAGATTACTTTAGATGACACTAAATAATTTGGAAGTAACTTTTCAACGATGCTTAAGTAAAATTGATTACCTAGATTTAGATCATCTTCCAAGTCATTTTCATTAAGTTCATTTACTCAAGCTGAGTATTTTTTGAGTAATTCCTCATCATTAACAATTTCAACAAATTTTTTAAAGGGGAAAGTATCTCTTTTAGTTGGCCCTTTATCAAAAAATTCTACCGCTGATAGTTCAGAATTAATATGGTCGATAATTTTAACATTTGTTTCTGCTGTCTTTTTTAGTCCCTTACTTGAATATTTAAAGTTAGGATCTTTAATAAAAATTGCTTGAATTTCACTTTCTGAAAAACTCTTTTTAGTGTCATAAGTAGGTTTAGACTTTTTGTAATTTGCATATTCACTAACAAGAAAATTAATATGTCCTTTTCTAGCGTTTTTTCGCTCTTGGTATTTTGGAAGAACAACAACAGCTTCTTTTACTTCATAGCCGGCGGCCCTTATGACATTAACATCATAGTACAAGCGAAAAATATTTTTTAAAGATGTTTTGCTTGAGTATAGTAAAAGGGCAACAGTTTTTGTTTTTGAATCGTAGAAAAATGGGATTGAGATACATGATTTATATTCAAATGCTGGATTAATTAAGATTTTGTCACTCTCAGCCACTAATTTGGTTTGTTCAATTTTCTTATCTTTACTTTGCTTGCAACTAATCACTTCCACTTCTCGATCATGAAAATAATCATTTTTTAAAAATTCAATAGCTCGATTAGTTACCAAACCAAGCCCCATTGCTAGAGCTTTGTATTCAGATATTTTATCAATTAGCTCATTAGCAGAGGTAAGTTTGTTATGTTTGACAACTTCATTATAAAATTTATTATCATTTGCTAGCTTGTCTTTTAAAAAGGCTAGTTTTTCATAACCAATTCGCTTATCAATTTCTTCACGATCTTCAATAGTGAAAAATTGTCCAAATTCAGATTCAATTTTTCCTTCGATACAATCAATTTGATAATCTAGTTGGTTAAAAATATTAGTATCATCATCATACTCTTCATTGAAGTTTTTATAAATTTGTTCTAATGATGTATTAAATGCAAAATAAGGTCTTGCCGAATTCATAATTGCATAATTTAAAAATTTGTAATATTTTTTACTGTTCATATTTGGCCACCGCTTTTCCTTCTTTTACCCATTTTAAATATAAGGCTTCTCATTCGTCATAATTTTCACACTTTAGAAAATCTACTAGGTCATGATCAATATTTGGATTTCATTTTGGACTCACGCCACTTCGAGTATATTCATTAAATCATTTTTCACAAGCTTCCATATCGTCTCTTACTTGTGCTTCATTGACAATCATATTTCAGTTCTTGACAATTCGTTTACTAATGTCCACATTATCTGGATTAGCATAGTCTTCATCTTTAAGAAAACACGCGACGATTGAAAATGATTTAACTCCCATTAGGTAAGCATACAACTGAGCTTGTTTGATATAACCCAAATTGACACCATATTCATTTCACTGCTCGAGTTTTTTCTCATTTGCTGTTTTAATTTCAAAGATCATCTTTTTTTTCTCTCAAAATCCATCTGGTAACCCACCAAATAAATAATTTTCTTTAAAGTAATCATAGTTATATTCCTGGGCCGGATAGCGATGTATTTTGTCACCAATGCTCTGCTCAATTTTCTTAAGAATTTTCGGCTCTAAAACAACTCCAGCATGAATGTATTTATCATCTAAAACTGGCATGTTAAATCCACAAAGTCGAGCATACGCGACAAATTGGCTGTTAAAATTCGTTAACTGCATAATATCCCCTAAAGCTGAACCTGTCATTTTTCTAAACCCACCAAATGTTCCTGGTTTGTGTGATTGTAATTTTTTGAGAAATTCAGGATTAACGATAAAAACTTGATTTTCGAAATCAAGCCGGTACTCTTTACCATTATAGTAGTTTCTTTTAGGGATAATAATACTGTTCTTTTCTTTCATAACAACTCCAATGCCTTAAATTATAAGAAATAAAAGCGTAAAGATATATAAAAAAGGGATAAAACTAAGAAAGAAATTAAAATAAATGTACATATTTCTAGAAAAATTAAATAAATTAACATTTATTTCAAAATTTTTACATTTTAAAATAAGTTTATTTTACTTATTAGCAGTTAGCGATTGAATAAATAATTAAACTTTTTTAAAATAAAAAACCCTTCACAATGAAGGGCAACTTCGGCAGCTACTAAGAGCGCCTTGTTTTAGTACATACTATTCTCAAGCAAGATAAATAGTTTTTTTAATTTAAGTACTATGATTTAATTATATATTAAAAATAATAATTTCATAAAAAATATTAGAATTAAAGTATAAGAAATTAATTAAATTAAGGGGACACAAATGGAAAATAATAAAAAAATAAATGTATCACTAGGATTTGATCTAGGAATTGGATCGGTTGGTTGAGCAATTATTAATAATGATAACAATGAGGTTTTAGATCTTGGTTCAAGATTATTTAACGAACCTGAACTTGCTGTCAAACGACGTGGCTTCCGAGCCGTTAGAAGGTCAATACGAAGAAAAAAATTTAAAAGTATGAAATTTAGTAAGTTAGTATTCAAATATCGTAATTTGTTTGGCTTAGAAATCAAGCACTATGAAGAAGTGCAAAATATTTATTTAGAAATGTCAAAGGCACATCCAAATATATTGGAAATAAAAACTAAAGCTTTAGCAAATGAAATTTCTTCAAAGCAGTTAATCTGAATTTTGCATGATCATTTAAAAAACCGTGGAGCATTTTTTGAAACTGTTGAAAGCACCGACAAAGGTGATAAAAAAGATGAAAAAGAAATGAAGGTTATCAATACTAATGAATTTCCAAGCCATCTTCAAGCTCAATTTTATGAAAAGAATAAATGATATAACGGCATGGAAGCCTATGACAATCAACATTTTTCTAACAAAATGTGATTAAGAGAGCTTGAAAAGATTTTTGAAGTTCAAAAAGACAAATACGATAGTAATTTATTTAATGAATTTAAAAAAGAATATTTAAATTTATTTAATTTTCTACGAGCATATCAACAAGGGCCTGGCAGTATTAATAGTTATAGTCCATATGGAATTTATGAACATGATGAAAATAATAAACTTTACAAAAAATATGACGCAATATGAGAAAAAACAATTGGCAAATGTAGCATTTTCATAAATGAAAACCGTGCTCCAAAAAATTTACCAAGTGCAGAATTATATGATGTTCTTTCAGACTTAAATAATATTCGCTGTAAAGCTTTTCCAGAATTGAAATTAGATAAAAAAGATAAAAAAGAAATTATTTTTAATGAACTTATTAAAGAGTATTTGAATAAAAAAAATAAGAATATTACAAATACAATGATAGTGAAATATTTAAAATCACATGCAGGACTAGAAGAGTATTTAGTTACTATTGAAACATTAAAAAATGATGATAAAAAATACAACGAATTGAAGACAATATCTAGAATTATTAAAATTTTTGTTGAAAATAATGGGAATTTATCAAATATTAAATTTGAAACATATCATGAATGATTAGAGGATTTTGACAGAATTTTTATGGTTTTATTTGAAACTAATCAACTAGAAACTAGAATTGAAAAATTAAATAATTTACTAATGATATTTAAAAAATATTTTGCTAATGAAGATGATATTAAAAATGCTATTAATGAAATTGCAAGTGATCCAAAGTTCTCAACTTCTAAAACTCACTCAATCTCGCATAAAGCAATTTCATTAGCATTAGATGATATCTTTGAAGGAATGTCTTTATCAGCATTAAAATTTGATAATAAAAGTAAATTAGGGCAAGAATATCAAAAAGAAATTGCTAATAAAAAAGAAGAAGATTCAAAAAATGTTTCAAAATATTTAAATTCAAAATTTTTAGATGATGCAATTTTACCGCCGGCTGTCAAAAACACAATGTATGAATCAATAAAAATTTTTAATAAAATCGTAAAAAAATACGGCAATGTCTATAACATTGAAAAAATTGGAATGGAAATGCCAAGAGACAAAAATTCCGAAGAAGAAAGAAAGAAAATCCACGAGCAAAATAAGAAAAATGAAAAGCGTGCTAAGCTAATAGAAGACGAATACTTTGTTCTAACAGGGAAAAATAATTTTAAATGAAGAGATTATAACTCGGCAACTAAAGAAAAACTACTATTATACTGCCAACAAGATGGTTGAGATGTTTACGTTGGCGAAAAAATGGATATAGAGAGGGTAATTTTAGAACCTAATTATGCTCAAATTGATCATATAATTCCAGAAAGCATTAGTTTTGATAATTCAAATGCCAATAAAGTTTTAGTTTTAGCTTCATCAAATCAAAATAAAGGTAACCGTGTTCCTAAAGAATATTTAGATGATAATCAATTTGAAGAGATGAAAAATAAATTGAATCTATGACTAAATAAAGACAATAATTTTTTTGATTCAAAAAGAAAAGATTATGAACAAAAAAGAAAAAATTTACTACACGATCCAATAAATGATGAAGATAAACTTGGCTTTGTACAAAGAAATTTAAATGACACTAGATATGCATCAAAATTGTTTTTAGAAGAGCTATACAATTATTCAAAACTTCACGACAAGCAATTTACAATTACCCCAATTCGCGGTCGTTTTACAAGTTTAGTTCGAAAGTTTGTTAATAATAAAATATATCATAATCGTGATGATAAAGATAACAAAGATGGTTTTAAATTCGTGAAGGATAGAAATGAGTTTTCACATCACGCAATTGATGCAAGCATTCTAGCAATCGCTGCTAATAACATGAAACCATTTTGGGGAAATGAATTTTCATTTGAGGTTGATAAATTCTATGTTCTAAACAAAAATGTTATTAACTCAGAGACCGGTGAAGTTGTATGTAAGCTAGAAGATTACACCAGAAACTTGATTGCAGTTTCTGAAAAAGTTTATGATTCACTTATTAAGGATGTAAAAAATCCACAATTAAATGAAATATTAGCAAAAACTAAATATTCTAGAAAAATAACCAAAGATTACAACATTGAACTATTTAATAGTAGCTTATACTCATATCGTGAAGTAGATGATAAAAACATCCAAAAAATTGAAAGAAAATCAATTTTCGATATATATGCTTATCTAGAAAATGAAGAAAAACAAGATAAAATTTTAATGAAAAAATCACATCCAAAAGAATTTGAAGACATTTTAAATATCTGAAAAGAATATCAGCAATCTAGCAAACCTTTTGATGCTTATACTCAAAAATTATTTGAAGAATATGCTGAACAATTATGTAAAGATCCAAATAAATTTAGAGAAGAAGCAAAAGCATTTTTAAATAGTCAAAACCGTAGGTCACTTCTTATTAAAACTAATAATGGTTTTAAAAGCATTAAAAAAGTAAAAATCTTAGGAGATATTATTGCCAAGGATAATGTACACATGATAAAAAAACAAAATTACAAATCATTTAAAGGTTCATTTAATTGAGCTGCACTACTAATTTATAAAAATAAAAAAGATGAATTTACCTATATTCCAGTAAATGCTAAAATATACAAATTTGATAGCAACATTAAACCCAATTTTGCAGATGAAAGTACATACATGAAAGAAGCATTGGAATATGAAAAAGAAAAAAATAAAATACCAAAAGAAAATAAAATCATTGATGTGTTCTATAAGGGAACAACGTTAACGGATTTTGATGAAGAAGACCCTAAAAAACGGGACATATATATTGTTGGAGCCACAAGTCAAAAAATTGAATATAAATATTGTTCACATTTGGAAATTGATGATACTAAAAATAAAGATAAACCTGAAATAAAAAGGTTTATTAAAACAACAAGTGTTTTACTAAAGAAATATACTAAAAATGATAAAAATTTAATTTAAAAAACAATCAAGACAAAAATTCAGTGATTGTTTTTTTGTTTTAAATGCAAAAAATTAAATAAATATAAAAAATCATATATACATTATATTTCAAACTAAAATGCGACTAAATTTTAAAAAAAATATTATTCTTCCATATACTTTATTCAAAAATAAAATAGCGCTAAACAAGACAAACATTTTTGAGATATTCTATATAATAGTTTATCTTGCTTGAGAATAGCATAGCACTAAAATAAAATCCGGTGCCTTGAACAAATGAGTCTCGTTTTATCTTGCTTGAAAATAGCATAGCACTAAAATTATTGCTAAAGTTATCTAATGTAAGTAATCGTTTTATCTTGATTGAGAATAGCATAGCACTAAAATTAAATGTTTCTAATCGTTCAAAAGATAAATGTTTTATCTTGCTTGAGAATAGCATAGCACTAAAATTCTTTCGTTTTATTTTAATGTGTGAATTTATGTTTTATCTTGCTTGAGAATAGCATAGCACTAAAATCTATATCCATAGAAGTCTTTAAATTTTGTTGTTTTATCTTGCTTGAGAATAGCATAGCACTAAAATGCTTCAATAACCACAATTCCCTTCTCTTTAGTTTTATCTTGCTTGAGAATAGCATAGCACTAAAATGGAAGCGCTTGGGAAGATTTCTTTACCAGAGTTTTATCTTGCTTGAGAATAGCATAGCACTAAAATCTGTTTCAATGACTCCTTCGTTCATGGAGCATTTTATCTTGCTTGAGAATAGCATAGCACTAAAATATAAAAGACATAGAAAAGATAACGGGGCTAGTTTTATCTTGCTTGAGAATAGCATAGCACTAAAATTTAAAAAACTAAAATACGAATTAACGCGTTGTTTTATCTTGCTTGAGAATAGCATAGCACTAAAATTGTTTGTAATATTGTCAATTAATAACATTTGTTTTATCTTGCTTGAGAATAGCATAGCACTAAAATTGTTTGTAATATTGTCAATTAATAACATTTGTTTTATCTTGCTTGAGAATAGCATAGCACTAAAATATATTTAAGTCCTTTACTTTATTTTTATTAGTTTTATCTTGCTTGAGAATAGCATAGCACTAAAATTCTTGCCCGCTCGGAGTGGTTGATATTGTGTTTTATCTTGTTTGAGAATAGCATAGCACTAAAATCAATTCAGTATCAGGTAATTTTAGCATCTTGTTTTATCTTGCTTGAGAATAGCATAGCACTAAAATCGATAGTCTCGCCAATTCCTAAATCTTTCGGTTTTATCTTGCTTGAGAATAGCATAGCACTAAAATTCAGTAGTGATTTGTGATTTAATTTTTTCAGTTTTATCTTGCTTGAGAATAGCATAGCACTAAAATCAGTAAAGACAAAAGCATTTTGACAGATACGTTTTATCTTGCTTGAGAATAGCATAGCACTAAAATAACTTAACACAAAGATACCATAAAATAATTGTTTTATCTTGCTTGAGAATAGCATAGCACTAAAATAATTGCAGATGTAGCCCAGAACCTGTGTTTGTTTTATCTTGCTTGAGAATAGCATAGCACTAAAATTGTTCTTTTATCATTTGCTGAAATTCATAAGTTTTATCTTGCTTGAGAATAGCATAGCACTAAAATTAATGTTTAAATCTGTATCAAAGTTTTTATGTTTTATCTTGCTTGAGAATAGCATAGCACTAAAATTGATTATGCTCCTTTTTATCTATTATTTTTGTTTTATCTTGCTTGAGAATAGCATAGCACTAAAATTAACTTCTGATAGTATTTTCTTTTCACCTTGTTTTATCTTGCTTGAGAATAGCATAGCACTAAAATACCAATTTATGAACATAAAGGATTACTCGAGTTTTATCTTGCTTGAGAATAGCATAGCACTAAAATTAAAGGTACTACTGAAAATGATAAAAACAAGTTTTATCTTGCTTGAGAATAGCATAGCACTAAAATAAATCTTTTACAAAATGATAAAAAGACTTTGTTTTATCTTGCTTGAGAATAGCATAGCACTAAAATTGAATTCGCCTTTGTAATAATTAGCGATATGTTTTATCTTGCTTGAGAATAGCATAGCACTAAAATGTATGTTTGTTATTATTTTTTGTTTCGGGTGTTTTATCTTGCTTGAGAATAGCATAGCACTAAAATACCACAATTAATAAGTGATAAATCTGCTGTGTTTTATCTTGCTTGAGAATAGCATAGCACTAAAATGGAGAAAGGGTAGAAATTACCAAAATTGACGTTTTATCTTGCTTGAGAATAGCATAGCACTAAAATTGTCAGTAAAATTGTCTATTGTAAGTAATCTGTTTTATCTTGCTTGAGAATAGCATAGCACTAAAATACATTAGAACAAATTTATAAAATGTTAATAGTTTTATCTTGCTTGAGAATAGCATAGCACTAAAATCCCTAAATTACAAAATATAAAAAGAAAAAAAGTTTTATCTTGCTTGAGAATAGCATAGCACTAAAATTGTTCTTTTATCATTTGCTGAAATTCATAAGTTTTATCTTGCTTGAGAATAGCATAGCACTAAAATTAATGTTTAAATCTGTATCAAAGTTTTTATGTTTTATCTTGCTTGAGAATAGCATAGCACTAAAATTTTACTGCCCTATCACTATTATTAGCCAAAGTTTTATCTTGCTTGAGAATAGCATAGCACTAAAATTTTGTTTTTGGTTTTTTAGGTTTTTTTGGAGTTTTATCTTGCTTGAGAATAGCATAGCACTAAAATGAGCCATTAGGACTTAATATGGATAAGTTTTGTTTTATCTTGCTTGAGAATAGCATAGCACTAAAATTTGTTAAAATTAGCATAATTAATAATATTAGTTTTATCTTGCTTGAGAATAGCATAGCACTAAAATTATATGGAATTAACTTTATATGATTTTCAAGTTTTATCTTGCTTGAGAATAGCATAGCACTAAAATTGATTTTATCAAATGGTTTGATGATTTTATGTTTTATCTTGCTTGAGAATAGCATAGCACTAAAATTTGAAACCCGGAATAATTATCAGAATATTTGTTTTATCTTGCTTGAGAATAGCATAGCACTAAAATTAGTAGTTTTATCTTCTTTTAAAATCTGAAGTTTTATCTTGCTTGAGAATAGCATAGCACTAAAATTAATTAACTCATTATAAATATTTTGCGGAAGTTTTATCTTGCTTGAGAATAGCATAGCACTAAAATAATTCCCGCAGCATAGTTATTTATTCTGCGGTTTTATCTTGCTTGAGAATAGCATAGCACTAAAATTATCGCTAAAGTTATCAATAGTTAATAATCGTTTTATCTTGCTTGAGAATAGCATAGCACTAAAATGTCAAATTTGATGATTTTTCAATAAAATTTAATGTTTTTTTATTTAATTAAGTATTTTTTTAATTCAATTTGAATGATTTCGTCGTTTTTCAATAACTCATATGATTCTTTCATTTCTAAACTAGTATTTTTTTTATTTTCAATTCAGTTGTGAATAGCTATTCCGGAATTTATATAAATTCCACGATTATTTTCCACTATTGCACATTGCTCTAATTGCTCAAAATTAGCAGCTAATTGAAAAATATTTGAAGTAAAAATAATAAAATAAAATTTATTTAAATATTTTTCTAAATACTGAAAATTAGCAAAATCTAAATTATTTAAAATTATCACTGATTTTGATAAACTATCTGATCCATAATTATCTAATCATTTATCGAAATTATCTTTATCTATAAAAATATCTTGGTTAATATCTAATAAGCTTTTAAACAACTTGCTTTTATCAAAATTTATATTAAGAAAATTCTTGCTGATTTTGTCATTAATAGCTTCAAATTCAGAAACTAAATATGGTATATTAATAAAATTATTATATTCAAGTTTTTCATTGCCTAAAATCATTTTACTTAAAATATTTTTAGTGCTAAAAGTATATAAATCACTAAGTCTAGTTAAGTTATCAATAATCATGGCATTTTTAATTGAAATATCATTTCCCTCAATTTGAAAAATTGTTTCCTGATTTTCCAACTCATACTGAAATAAACTCGCTAGTAGTTTATTTGAATTATTGCTTTGAATGGCAATAATGCCGTTAAATTCAACTAATTCTAAAGATTTTAAATTTTTAATGTAAACCATTATATTTCAATGTACCTTTCTATATCATTAATATGTTCATTTAAGGATTTTTCACCTGATAGAATTTCAATATCACCATACTGCTTTTCGGTAATAAGCAAAATTCTAACATTTGATTTTTTGGGAATAACTTTCATAATTTTTTCTTTTTCATATGGATATTGTGAATTTGAACCAATGCATTTACCATAAATTGAATATTGAATTCGATAGTATCCTAATTTATATAAAGCATTGCGAAATTTATTATATTGATCAATATTGTCTTCATCAGTTGAAATGTCATACATTATAATTATTCGCATATATCTATTTGGAATCTCAACCAATGATTAAATCCTCTAAATTCGTATTTTCAATGATGCCTTTAATCATATAATCAATATAGTCAATTACTTTCATCGCTTTACCTTTAATTAAAATATACTCTTGTAAAGATTCAAATAGACGTTTTTTAAAATCACTAAAATCGAATTTTTGGAATTGCATTCTTTTCATTAAACCTTCATAAACGATTCTGTCGACAAAGCAACGCAAAGGTTCCATTAGATCCGATGCAAGTAAAAAATTATTATTAAAACTCTTATGAAAAATGCCAATGCGGTTATCAAAGCCTTTTGAAACAAGCGATCGACTTACATAAGCTAACATCACAGTATATCCATAGTTTAAAAATAAATTTATTCATTCATCATTATTATCTTTATCTCGAATAAAATCTTTCCCAAAAATAGCTCTAAAATAGATTTTGGCGGCCAAACCTTCACGATTAGTGGTATCTCATAGTTTAACCTGATTAGCATACTCCTCTAGTAACTCTAATGTTTTAGAGTCATTTATTTTTAATGATTTGAGCAAATTTAGAGAATTAATTATTTTTAGTTCAATTGTATGTTTTCAAGTGATTGATTTATAATAATCATCTCATTTAATTTGTGCTAGGAAAACTTTATTGTTAAAATAACCATTTATTGGCAGAATGTGAGCATAAGGTAGATGCTTATGATCACAGAAAATAACATTAATTTTCTCTTCAATGAGTTTATTAATTAGTGGAACACTAATCATCATACGATTATTTTCAAAAATAATTGTTTCTATATCGTTAGTTGGTATGGTAATTTTTCCTTGTGATTTTTTGACAATCAAATTACCTAAAAAAAGTGATAAATAATCACTTTCAGAAACGTCAATAATTTTTTTCATATTTCTCCTTTTTCGTTAGCAATGCTAACACAAAAAGAATAATACTTTTATTTAATTTTAAGCATAATGTCGCAGACATTATCACTACTAAAACAATAATATAGTAATAAACATTTAGTTTTTAGCTAGTAGTTATCAAAGAATATAAAAATTGTAAAATAAAAATGACTAGCTTCTAACTAATCATTTTCGTATATAAAATTATTTTTTTTCAGGATAAACTGAAGCGAATTTTCTATTAATTCTATTTTCAAATTTTACATAACCATCAATTAAGGCAAACAAAGTATCGTCTTTTCCACGACCAACATTTTGCCCTGGGAAGATCTTTGTTCCTCTTTGTCTATAAATAATGCTACCTGCTAAAATAAATTGACCATCAGTGGCTTTAACGCCTAAACGTCTACCGGCTGAGTCACGGCTATTGGAAGTTGTTCCACCAGATTTCGTATGTGCCATATTATTTCACCTTTATTTCTGAGATTTTTACTTTTGTATAGGGTTGACGGTGTCCCAATTTACGTTTGTGAGTTGATTTTGCATTATGTCTATAAACAACAATTTTCTTTGCCTTACCTTGCTTTTCAATAGTTCCTGAAACAGAAGCTGCTTCAAGGTATGGCATGCCAATTTTATCTTCAATAGCTAAAACTTTGTCAAATACAACGCTGTCGCCTTCGTTTCCAGCTATTTTTTCAATATAGATTATATCGCCTGGCTTAACAATTAATTGTTTTCCGCCAGTTTCAATAATAGCGAACATTTTTTCTCCTTATAGTTTGTCACATCCTCAAGGTACTATTACTAGTTTGCAAACCTTTTTAGTATGGTTACTATATAGTAACTTATTGATTATATCAAAAAAAAATAAAAAACACTGAATAAACCTTAATAAAATTTAAGAAGTTTATTTGTAGTGTTTTTAAAATTAATTATCAAATTTTATTGAATGTCAAAGTCTTCATCAACATTATCATCTTCGGCATCAGAATCTTCATCAATTGATTGATCTTCTTCATCCTCTAGCATATCTTCACTGCTGCTGTCTTGATCTTCGTCAGCAACTAATTCTTCATCAGATGGGTTGTAATCTTCCTGTTGAATTTCTTTAGCTAATGCTTCTAAGTCAATATTTATGTTGTCTTCATCTTCACCATCTTCAGATTCTTGTGATTTGAAGTATTTAATTGAAGGTTTAATATCATATTTAGAATATGATTCAAAAGGATATAAAGCTGTTCCTGAAGGAATCTTTTTCCCGATAATAATATTTTCTTTTAGTCCACTTAAGGTATCAACTCTTGATGAAATAGCGGCATGTACTAAAATTTTTGATGTTTCTTGATATGAAGCCGCTGCTAAAAATGAGTCTGATAGTAGAGGCATTTGTTTAGCACCTTTAATTACAACTTTACCAAAGGCTGGTTTTAAGTTCTTAGTTAATAATTGGGCATTTTCTTCTTGATAGTCAAAAATATCAACAATCGCACCAGCAAAGAATTTTGAGTCTCCAGAGTCAACGATGATTATCTTAGACATCATTTGACGAATAATAATTTCAATGTATTTATCACTAATTGCAATCCCTTGAATACGGTAAATTCTTTGGATTTCTTTTAGCAAGTAGTTTTGAACAGTGATTGTATCAGTTAAGTTTAACAATTTCTTAAGAACAATTGGACCTTCTGATAATTTTTGACCAATTTTAACTCTATCGTTTTCTTTAACTCTCAGTTTTTTAGTTGTAGTAACTGGAACCTTATGTGGAATTTTGTTATTTTTGCGATCTTTGGTTTCAATGGTAATTACGTAACTTGAATCATCATTTTCACTTTTTTCAATTTTGGTAACAATTCCTTCATAGCTTGAAATTTCAGCGGTTCTTCCTCATGGTTGTTCGTGGGCATCAATTAACTCAATTAAACGGGTAAAACCACCAGTAATATCTTCAACACCAGCAACCCCACCAGTATGGAAGGTACGCATAGTTAGCTGAGTTCCGGGCTCTCCAATTGATTGGGCAGCAATAATACCAACAGCCTCACCAATATTAACAATTCTGTTTGTTGCTAAATCCTTACCAAAACACATCTTGCAAACTCCATTACGAGTGTTGCAACCAAGAATTGATCTTATTTCCACTTCTTCAATGTTTGAATCAATAATTCTTTGAGCAATTTTTTCAGTAATTAATTCATTTCGGTCACAGATCATAATTCCTGTGCTTGTATAAACTGGCTTATTAGTGAAACGACCAATAATTCTTTCTTTTAGAGAAACAATAATTTGCTTGGTTTTGGTATCAATAATGTTGCGCGCTGTATAACCATAATCTGATCCACAGCTTTCTTGACGAACAACAATGTTTTGAGCAACATCAACTAGTCTTCTTGTTAGGTAACCTGATTTTGCAGTGTTAAGAGCAGTATCAGTTAGTCCTTTTCTAGCCCCGTGAGTTGAAGAGTAGAACTCAAAAGCAGTTAGTCCTTCAATAAATGATGATTTAACTGGAACCTCAACAGTTGAACGAACAACTCTATCGTTTTTAGCATCGGCTTTAGTGGTTTTGGTGTTATTTGCCATTAGTCCACGCATTCCGGCTAATTGAACGTAGTTCGCAATGTTTCCCCGAGCCCCAGAATTAATCATGGTAATAACAGGGTTTTGTGAGTTCGCTTTAATAATGTTTTGTAGTTCAAATTGAATTGAATCTTTAATTTCGGCTCACTTTTTAATTGCTAGTGAGTAACGATCGTCATCAGTGATGTATCCAATATTGTAGTAGTGTTTTAATTTTGAAATATATTCATCACCTTCGGCAATGTATTGTTCTTTTTTATCAGTTTCAAGAATATCTGAAAATGAAATTGAAATTCCTGATTTTGTCGAATAGTCAAATCCTAATTGTTTAATGTTGTCAAGAATTGAGGCAACAATGTTGGTGTATTTAAATCATACGCCATCTAAAATTTTTGCTTTTTCTTCTGCTGTTAGTGGCACGTTTGGATCAATTTCTTGATATTGTGATCTATTTGGATTTAGTGTATTAATTCGCTTAATTTCTTCATGAGTGAATGCTTCTAGTAGTAAAGCGTGTTCTTTATCAATTTTTTCATTTTTATATGATTTAAGTTCCATGTAGCTTTTCAAAATATTCATGTTTGGAACAGTAATTTTATCAATTACAGAAGCAACGTCAGCCATTGTGATTGATGCAACATATTTGTCGAAAACATAACGAATAATTTTGGCGATATTTTTCTTGTTAAATCCTTCTTGGATTGACAATTCATAGTTGATGTACTCTGGAATGTTAGTAGGAGCAGTCACAACATATTTAGTGTTGAAGAAACGGTTGTAATCTTCTAGTGAAACTGTCTTAGTAACATTGTTATCATAAATAAATGGAAATGTTTTTGGAAAAATATTATTAAAGATAAATTTTCCAACTGAAGAGATAATATATTGTTGATTATTGCTACCATTAAATAAACGATAATCCTTAACTTTATCAGCTGGTAAGGCAATTCTAGCATGAAGTGAAATTTTCTTAGCTTCCAAAGCTCGCATCATGTGATCAAAATTATCAAAAACACGACCTTCACCTTTAGCATTTTGCTCTTCAATAGTTAGATAGTACAATCCTAGTATCATATCTTGTGATGGGTTAATAATTGGTTCTCCATCTTTTGGACCTAAAATATTTTTATTAGCTAACATCAATTCGCGACTTTCTAGTAAAGCTTGTTCAGAAATTGGCACATGAACTGCCATTTGGTCACCATCGAAGTCAGCGTTAAATGGGGTACATACTAGTGGATGTAATCTAATTGCTTTTCCTCTAACTAAAACTGGCTCAAAAGCTTGAATTGATAGACGGTGCAAGGTTGGCGCTCTGTTTAGAAGTACCAATCTTCCTTTAATTGCCTCAGCAACATGAGGTCAGATTATTGGATTTTGATCTTCAATAATTTTTTTGGCATTTTTAATGGTAGTTGCAACTTCTTTTTCAATTAAACGAGAAATAATTCATGGTTCGAATAATTTAGCTGCCATTTCCCGAGGAATTCCACATTGATGCATTTTTAGACTAGGCCCAACTACGATAACTGAACGGCCTGAATAGTCAACCCTCTTTCCTAGTAGATTTTGTCTAAAACGACCTTTTTTCCCGGTAAGAGCATCACTAATTGATTTGAAAGGACGGTTATCTTTTGAAAGAACTGGGTTAGGACTTCTTCTCTGGTTATCGATTAAGGCATCAACTGCTTCTTGAATCATTCTTAATTCATTTTGGATAACTAAAGTAGGAGCGTCCTTTTCTTGTCATTGTTGTAGCCGATTATTTCTAATAATTACTCGACGATAAAGTTCATTAATATCCGAAGTTGAATGACGACCACCATCTAATTGAATCAAAGGACGCAAATCTGCTGGAATAACTGGTAAGTTATAAATTAACATACTAGTTGGATCTTGTTTTGATTCGATGAAAGCATTAATAACTTGTAGACGTTTATAGAATTTTTCACGAGTTTGTTTAGCAGTTGTCGCAAATCTTTCGGTATTAGCAAGTTCCTCTGCGTTTAATTTATTGATTTCATTAGTTACAAATTCTTTTTCTTTTTGTAAGTCAAGATTTTTTAGTAGGTATTCAATTGCTAAAGCACCAGTACCAATTTTAGCGTCGCTGTAATGTTCAATTACTTCATTTAATTCATAAAAATCAATCCCATATTCTTGACCAATTTTTGAACTAGCTTTTTCAATTAATGAATCAAGGGTTTCTTTAATATCTTCATACTCTTCACTACCAGGACTAAATCTTTGTAGCAATTCTTCTAAAGCATCTTTATAAATAATTGCGGCTTCATTAATTTCAATAATTTGATTTTTAGGCAATGATTTAAGACCACCGTTTTCTAGAACAATGTGGTTTTTGTAGTAAATTAAGTTTTCAAGCTCTTCACGGCGAACATTTTCTTGACCGCGACTAGATCTTAAACCTAGTAATTTATAAATAATTGAGTGGTCAACTTTAAAATATCAAAAATGAACAACTGGACTATTCAATTTGATATGCCCCATGTGATTACGACGAGCAATTTTAGGAAGAATTTCAACATGTTCCTGACGACAAAGTTCAGTTCTTGTACAAAAATCACCTTCATTTACTCTTTTGTATTTAAAGCCACAAACTGGACAACGATAGTCAATCATTGGACCAAAAATAATTTCGTCAAATAAACCACCACGTTCAGGCTTATAGCTTTTATAGTTAATGGTTTCTGGTTTAGTTACTTCACCATGTGATCAACTTTCAATATCATTGGGAGTAGCAAGGGCTAATGAAATTTCAGCAATTCTATCTTCTTGTAGTAAGTCATATTTTGATGTTTTTCTCATTATTCTGTTCCTCCTTCAAACTCTTGGTGATATTTAGTGTCAATTCTTTCAATGCCATCGTCAACATCATTATCAGATTCTTTTTCATGAGCTTCCAATTTAATTCCTAGACCACGTAATTCATATGCTAAAACATTAAATGATTCTGGCATACCTGGTTTTGGCAATTTAGTATTTCTAGCTAACGCATTATATAGTTGATTTCTTCCAATAATGTTATCTGATTTGTAAGTTAGTAGCTCTTGTAGGACATTAGATGCCCCATATGATTCGATTGCTCAAGTTTCCATTTCTCCAAATCTTTGACCACCATTTTGGCTTTTTCCTCCAAGTGGTTGTTGAGTAATTAGTGAATATGGTCCAACTGAACGAGCATGCATCTTGTCATCAACCATATGGTATAGTTTTAGATAGTACATAATTCCAACTGAGATTGGATTATCAAATGGTTCACCAGTTTGTCCATCGTAAACAACAGTTTTACCAGTGGTATCCATTTTAGCCTCTTCTAGAATATCACGAATTTGATTGTGAGTTATTCCATCAAAAATCGGAGTAACAAATTTGGTATTTAAATTTTTTGCCGCTGAGCCCAGGTGTAATTCAAGAATTTGTCCAATATTCATACGAGAAGGAACACCTTGAGGGTTTAGAACAATATCAAGTGGAGTTCCATCTTCTAAATATGGCATTTCTTCAACTGGTAAAATAATTGAAACAACCCCTTTATTACCGTGACGTCCAGCCATTTTATCACCGACTTTAATTTTACGTTTTTGAGCAATTGAAACTTTAACAATTTTTTCAATGCCATCTTCAAGTTGATCACCAGTTTCACGGCTTAGAATATCTATGGCAACAACAGTTCCATTGTGTCCATGTTTTACTTTTAATGAGGTGTCTTTTCTTGAAGCAGTTTTTTGGCCAAAAATTGCTGCCATTAGTTTCTCTTCAGGAGTTGGGTTCTCTTCTCCTTTTGGTGATGTTCTACCAACTAAAATATCTCCGGCACTAACTTCTGATCCAACTTTTACGATACCGTTTTCATCAAGGAAACGTTTTGAAAAGTTTGAAACATTTGGAATTTCATTTGTTAGTTGATCTTCACCAGCCTTTGAGTGTCTAAATTGAATGGTTTGTTCTTCAATATGAATAGATGTATACACATCATCCTTAACTAAACGCTCAGATAATACAACAGCATCTTCATAGTTATATCCATGTCATGTAGTAAAACCTACTAAAACATTTTTACCTAATGCTAATTCTCCATCTTTCATAGAAGGACCATCAACTAATAGGTCACCTTCTTTAATTTCATCCCCGACTTTTACTAGTGGTATTTGATGAATTAAAGTACCTTGATTACTTCTTTCAAAGGTTCTTAAATGGTAAACATCTAGTTTATTAAGCCCAGTTGGCATTACTTTAATTACACTAGCATCAACATATTTGACAACCCCATCTCTTTTAGCAGAAATGTTTGTTGATGAGAATTTAGCGACGTCAGCTTCAACCCCAGTTGCGACCAGTGGACTTTCTGGAAATAATACTGGTACTGCTTGACGTTGCATGTTCGACCCCATCAATGCACGGTTAGCATCATCGTTTTCCAAAAATGGAATAGCTGATGCAGCAATTGAAGTCATTTGACGGTTTGATACCCCAACAAAGTCAACTTCCTCTGCATCGACTTCAACATACTCATTGTCACGTCTAACAATTACTTTATCATCAATAATGTAGTTATCTTTAATTTTTACTGTTGATTGTGCGAAAGTGTAACCTGCTTCTTCGATTGCTGTTAAGTATTTTGGTTCTGAAAAATCAACAATTCGATTTTTAACTGGAAAATATGGTGATTGAATAAAACCATAGCGGTCGATTTTCGCAAATGATGCTAAATTCAAAATTAGCCCAATGTTTGGTCCCTCAGGAGTTTCAATTGGACAAATTCTACCAAAGTGAGTAGGGTGAACATCCCGAACCTCAAATTGTGCAGTGTCACGATTTAGTCCTCTTGGCCCAAGTGAAGTAATCCTTCTTTTGTTAGAAATTTCCGCTAATGGATTACATTGATCCATAAATTGCGAAAGTTTAGAGGTATTGAAAAATGATTTAAATTGGTTAAAAATTGGCTTGTTATTTGTGACATTTTTGGGAGTGATTTTTTCAATATCCTTTGTCGAAATTCTTTCTTTGGTATTTTTTTCCAATTTAATAAGACCAACACGGAATTGGTTTTGTAGTAGCTCACCAATTGTAACAATTCTTTTGTTAATTAATGAATCAGGATCATCATCAATTCCAACTTTTGAAAGTAAGTTAAAGTAGTATGAAATGGTAGCAATTAAGTCTGGGATTAATAAAAATCTTTCGGTTGCTGTTGGATCATTTCCTAAAACTAAAATTTTGTTATCTTCATTCATATCCTTTTCGGTTGGATAAATTTGAATTGAAGTAACGTATAGACGGTTATATAGACTCGAATTACTTTCTAAATCTAGTTGATTTCCATAAACATGTTCTGAGATATCTGGCAGTTTTCACATCGGAATAATTCCTAGGATAAACTCATTGTGAATTTTTCTCGCAATTTCTCATGTTATAAACAAACCTTTTTCGTATAAAAGTTCGCCTTCTTCTGAATAAATATTATCAGCTAGATATGAGTTAACAATTCTCTCCATCACATTTAGTTTACGATTTAATGTAAATCTGCCTGTTTCTGAAAGGTTGTATCTTTTTTCATTAAATAGTGTTGAAGGAATCAAATTACGAGCAGATTCCGCTGTCATTCGATCACCTTTACGAATCAGACGATAAATAGTTTCTTGAGCTTCAGCAATCATATTTTCGGTGTCAAAGCCAGAAATTTTATCACGTTTTAGCGTTTCTTCTAGTTCAGGGACTGAACCAAACATTTTTCGAATACCATTATCAGTAAAGCCAAGGGCTTTTAAAAATGTAGTTAGAAGAAATGATTTATTTTTATCAATATGAATCTTAATTGTATCAGGATTAGATGAGGTAACTTTATGATAAATTTCAACTCAAGAGCCGAGTTGAGGGATAATTTCAACTTTGTTAAACAAGTCATTAGCTTGTTTATTTCTTACATTAACTCCAAAGTAAACACCTGTTGAACGAATCAATTGTGAAACAATAACTTTTTCAGAACCGTTGATAATAAAAGAACCACCATGTGTCATAATAGGAATTTCAGCAAATACAACTTCACTATCTTCCACTTCTCCGGTTTCAGTATTAATTTGTCTTAATTTGGCTTTTAGTTTGCCTTGGTAAGATGCACCCTTTTGTTTTGCTTCTTTGATACATTCGTATTCTGATTTTTTAGGTAGTTCAAAATGAGCAGTATTGTGAACATACTCGATACGAACTTTACCATGAGCTTCAATTGGATATATGCTTCTTAACTCTTCTTCAATTCCTTCCTTAATAAACTTTTCAACAGATTCCCTTTGCATCTTTAAAAAATCTGGAGTGTCGAATTTTTTTTGACTGATTGAATAATCTCTTCGTTCAGTAATTGGACCAAATTTTCTAAGTTCATATTTTGACATATTTGCCATACCGTACCTCATTCATTTTTTAATATTTTGATAAATATTTATTTTTTTTGATATATCGCGTATACATGCGCTAAAAATAAGCAAAAAAGGCTTTATAAGCCCATTTTAATTGCTTTTTTTATTAATCTAAAGTAACTTCAGCCTTAGCTTCAAGCAGTTTAGCTTTAATAGCTTCTGCTTCTTCTTTTTTAACATTTTCTTTTAGAACTGCTGGAGCTGATTCAACTAGTTTTTTAGCATCCATTAATCCTAAACCTAGTAGGTCTTTAACTGCTTTAATAACTCCTAATTTGTTTCCACCATCTGACTTTAGAGTGATGTTAAACATAGTTTTTTCTTCAGCTGCTTCAGCTGCTGCAGTTGGTGCTGCTGCTGCAACGATAGCTGTTGGATCAATTCCGAATTCTTCTTTTAATCCTTCAACTAATTCCATAACTTCTTTAATATTCATTTCTTTTAAAGATGAAACAAATTCTTCTTTTGTTAATTTTGACATATTTTTCTCCTTGTAATTATTATTTTTCTATTCAGGTAATTTTCCTTGTTTTACCAATTCATTTAAACCAATTGCTAAATTTTTCAATGGTGTAAGTAATGAATTGCCAAGAATCATCAAAGATTCTTCGTATGAAGGAAGTTTTGCTATTTCATTCAATGATTGAGCATTAACTACTTTATTTTCATAAATTCCGGCTACAAGTTCTAATGCTGGGAATTCTTTTTTCAAGTTTACTAAAGCCTTTAAAGCTGTCAGATCATCTTCTTTAGCAAAAGCGAAGATATTTTGCCCGATTAGAGCATCATTTAATTCTTCATATTTTAAAGTATTTAGTGATTGTTTAACAAGTCTATTTTTGTAAACTTTTAATAAAACACCTAGCTTAGCTAATTCACTACGAATTTTTTGTAATGATACAACATCGATAGTTTTATAGCTGGCAACATATAGAGCTTTTGACTCATTAATGTTTTTGGTGATTTCATCAACAACTAATACTTTAGCATCGCGTAAAGCACTCATGTGACTCCTCCTTAATTATTATATGCAATATAAATAAAAGTGAAAGATACTCGGTAACATATTAAGCATAAGCTGTTACTGTCTTCATATATTGCTTGCTTATTATACCACAAATAATATTTTTAGATATCTAAATAAATAAGATATTATTTGTGGAAAAAATTATTGATTTCATAAATCGGATCTTCAGTCAAATTTATGCTTAATTTCTTATAGATATCACGATCAACCTCAGATAAAATAACCGTTGAATGGGCATCACAATCCTTTAGTTGTGGTAAGGCAAGCATTGCACGTTTGGAAATGTCATTTGATTTGGCACTAATTGACAACGCAATCAAAGTTTCATTCATGTGCAAACGAGGGTTTTTATTATGTAAATAATTAATTTTTAAGTCTTGAACTAATTTAATAACCGAAGGATCTAGTAAATCAATATTCTGGTCAATTTTAGCTAAATATTTTAGTGAATTAAGTAACGCAGCAGCTGAAGGCCCAAGTAAATCTGAAGTTTTCCCATTTATAATAGTTTGATCTTTTAAAAGTACACACACAGCAGGTTTCTTAGTTTTTTCAAATAATTTATGTGCTGATTTAATGGAACTATTAACTGAATAGTCAATTTTATAAGTTGACATAATTTTTTCAATTTTTTCGACGGCTTCAAAATTACCCAAATCTTTTTTGAAGTCAACTAAGCTTTTAAAATAACGCCGAATGATTTCTTTTTTAGCAGCATCTGCCACCGCCCTTTCATCGCTTATACAAAATCCAGCCATGTTAACTCCCATGTCAGTTGGTGAGAAATAAGGACTTTTACCATCATAAATCTTTGTTAAAAGATTATTTAAAATTGGAAAGGCTGCGATATCACGGTTGTAATTAGTAGCTTCTTGGCTGTATTTATTTAAATAAAAGGGATCAATCATATTCATGTCATTTAAATCGGCAGTTGCTGCTTCATAGGCTAAATTAATTGGATGACTAACAGCTAAATTTCAAATGGGAAAGGTTTCAAATTTTGCATATCCCGATTTAACACCATTTTTACTATCATGATAGATTTGACTTAAGGCCACTGCTAGCTTACCTGAACCTGGTCCTGGAGCCGTAATGACTACTAATTCTTTTTCAGTTTTAACATACTCGTTTTTTCCAAAACCATTATCAGAAATAATTAAATCAATGTCATTAGGGTAATTTTTAATCATATAATGGCATGCAACATTAATTCCTAAAGAAATTAGCTTATGTTTAAATTTTCTTGCTAGACTTTGATTTTCATACTGGGTGATTACTACGTTATTCACAATTAAATCATATGAACGTAGTTGATCGATTAAACGTAAAACATCTTGGTCATAGCTTATGCCAATATCAGCCCGTAGTTTATGTTTTTCAATGTCATTTGCTGACACAACAACAATGATTTCCATTTTATGTTTAAGTTTAAGAAGCATTTCCAGCTTAACGTTGTTATTAAAGCCTGGCAAAACCCGCGATGCATGAAAGTCATTGATTAACTTTCCGCCAAATTCTAGGTATAGTTTATGCCCAAATTTAGCAATTCTTTCTTCGATTTTCTTTGATTGTAAATCGATATATTTTTGATTATCAAAAGCCGTCATTTATAAACCTCATTTTATTAGTTCTCTTATCTTAAAATTAATTTAATTATATAATAATTAACTTTATAAAAATAAAAACACATCATTTATACGATGCATTTTTACTTTTATTAATCTTCGTCAACCAAAATTTTTCCACCACGTTTTTTAATGATTTCATCTGATAAATTACGTGGTAATTTTTCATAATGATCGAATCACATTTGGTATGTTCCACGGCCAGTAGTCATTGATCTTAGTTGAGTTGCATAACCAAACATTTCACTTAGAGGAATGTATGATTTAATAACATGAGCGCCATCATTTCTTGTTTCGTTGTCACGTACTTGACCACGTCTTCTAGAAATATCACCCATAACATCCCCAAAGAAGTCTTCAGGCACAACAACGGCAACGTCCATAATAGGTTCTAATAGAACTGTTCCTAATGCTTCACGACCTTTGGTTAGTGATTTTGAAGCAGCAATTTTATATGCTAATTCTGATGAATCGACTTCATGGTATGAACCATCAAATAAAGTGGCTTTAATGTCAATCATTGGATATCCAGCCAAAATACCAATGTCCATTTTTTCTCTAAGACCTTTTTCAATTGATTTGATGTATTCTTTTGGAATCTTTCCACCAACAATTTTGTCGATGAATTCAAATCCACCATCTGGATTAGGTTCGTATTTAATTCAAACGTGACCATATTGACCTTTACCACCTGATTGTTTCTTATGAATTCCTTCAACTTCAGCAGCTTTGGTAATGGTTTCACGGTATGAAACTTGTGGAGCACCAACAGTTACTTCAACTTTAAATTCACGTTTTAAACGGTCAACAATAATGTCTAAGTGAAGTTCACCCATACCGGCAATAATAGTTTGACCAGTTTCTTCATCAGTGTAGTATTTAAAAGTAGGGTCTTCAGCTGCTAATCTTTGTAGTGCTAATGAAAGTTTTTCTGAAGCATCTTTTGTTTTTGGTTCAATTGCTTGAGAAATAACTGGTTCTGGAAAATTCATATTTTCTAAGACGATGTCTTTGTATTTTTCGTCAATTAAAGTATCTCCGGTTGTAGTAAATTTAAGTCCAACAGCGGCAGCGATATCACCAGTTCTAACTTCTTCAATATCCATACGATTATTAGCATGCATTAGTAGAATTCTACTTAATCTTTCTTTTTCACCTTTAGTTGAGTTGAAAACATAAGATCCCTTGCTAATAAGTCCTGAGTAAACTCTAAAAAAGGTTAAGTTTCCTACAAATGGGTCATTCATAACTTTAAATGCTAACGATGAGAAAAATCCATCATCAGATGCAGGAATTTGAATTTCTGCTTCACCCTTATAAGCTTTAATTGGAGGAATGTCAACTGGTGAAGGTAGATAATTCACAATTGCATCAAGCATAAATTTAACACCTTTGTTTTTAAATGATGTACCACAAACTACTGGGAAATATTGAGCTGTTATTGTAGCTTTTCTAAGTGCTCTTTTTAACATTTCAGCTGAAACTTCACCTTCATTTAGCACTAAATCCATAATTTCTTCATCATAATCGGCTAGCGATTCAGCTAAAGAAGAACGCATTAATTCTGCTTCGTCTTTTAAATAATCAGGAATTGGAATTTCTTTTGGGTTTTCATCAACAGAACCATCAAATTCATAAGCTTTCATTTCCACTAGGTCAATAACACCATTGAATTGTGCTTCTTCACCAATGTTTAATTGAATAGCATGAGCATTTGCTCCTAATAATTTTCTTAGTGATTCAACTGAAGCCTTAAAGTTAGCTCCCATTTTATCCATTTTGTTAACATAAACAATTCTTGGTACTCCATAGTTAGTTGCTTGTCTTCAAACGGTTTCAGTTTGAGGTTCAACACCACTTTGAGCATCTAAAACTGCAACGGCACCGTCTAGTACTCTAAGCGAACGTTCAACTTCAATAGTAAAATCAACGTGTCCTGGAGTATCGATTATGTTTAGTCTTTTTCCTTTTCAGTATGCTGTAGTAGCGGCTGAGGTAATGGTAATACCTCTTTCTTGTTCTTGAGCCATTCAGTCCATTTGTGAAGCACCTTCGTGTGTTTCACCAATTTTATGAATTTTTCCAGTATGATATAGAACTCTTTCAGTAGTAGTAGTTTTACCAGCGTCAATGTGCGCCATAATACCGATGTTACGGTAATCTTCAATTTTGTATTCTCTTGCCATAACTTTCCCTATTATCATCTAAAGTGAGCGAATGCTTTATTTGATTCTGCCATTTTATGAGTATCTTCACGTTTTTTAATAGCGCCACCCATTTTATTTGAGGCATCAATAATTTCATTAGCCAATTTTTCTTCCATAGTTTTATCATTTCTTAATCTTGCATATTGAATTAATCATCTTAAAGCTAGAGTTTGTTTTCTTTTTGAACTAACTTCACAAGGAACTTGGTAGTTTGATCCACCAACTCTTCTTGATCTAACTTCTAATTGTGGGCTGATATTTTCTAATGCGCTATTAAAAACTTCAATAGCTTCTTTACCGGTTTTAGTATTAACAATCTTAAATGCGTTGTATAAGATATTTTCAGCGATTGATTTTTTACCATCAAGCATAATAGTATTAATTAGTTTGGTAATAATTTTCGAGTTAAAAACTGGATCTGCTAAAACTTCTCTCACAGGTGCTTTGTGTTTTCTTGACATATATAATTCCTTTCTAATTTTCTAATTACTTTTTGGTTTTTTGGTTCCATATAGTGAACGGGCTTGTTTTCTTTTATCAACTCCGGCAGCATCTTGGGTACCACGCACGATTGTATATCTAACCCCAGGTAAGTCTTTAACTTTACCACCACGGATTAAAACAACTGAGTGTTCTTGTAAGTTGTGTCCTTCTCCTGGAATATAAGCAGTTACTTCTTGACCATTTGATAATCTAGCACGAGCGTATTTACGAATAGCTGAGTTAGGTTTTTTAGGTGTCATAGTAGCCACACGAGTACATACCCCACGTTTAAATGGCGCAGGGATTAGTTTTTCTTTCTTTTGTAAAGAGTTATACATTTTTCCTAAAGCAGGAGCTTTAGTCTTTCTGCTTTTATCTTTACGACCTTGCTTTACTAATTGAGCAATTGTAGGCATTTTGTTCCTTTCTTAAAAATATAATATTCACAATATTTTATTCTTTTAAATTATTTTATATAAAATAAATACTAAACAATTATACAACAACTAACCCAGTGTTTTTGATTTTTTATAAAAATTTTTTTATAATAAAAACTTGCCACTTTTAGACAAGTTTTAAAATTTCATCAATATTCTGAATTTCATATTTGGCAGCCAGCGCTTTAATCGCTGATTTAGCTGTGTTTAGACTAGCGTTTGAGATTTCTATATATTCTAATATATTAGCCTTAGGTGTTGAAATATCTACCGGTGGAATCTGATTTTGCACATTGTTTAGCTTTTTAGCTTCTTCTTTAAAATTTGGTAGTAATCCAATTGCATTTAAAAGTGTTGATGCTTTTGCTTTGGAAACATATAAATCAATAATTGCTTGAACTTTTTGTTGTTTTAGTTGTGCATAAAGGTTAAATAAATTATTCGCTTCATTCTCATAATGATTAATGAACTTTTCGGGAGGATTGTCAGCATTAATAGCTGTATTTTTCATCTCCTCAACGAGTGACTTAAGTTTAACTTTGAATTCCGTAATATCTGGATCGAGATCGTCTTTAAAGTAATTTTCAACCTCTCCCACTAAATCAATTATTCTTCTTTTAGCAAAATTGAAAAGTTGATAGCGGATATTGTTAGTAAAAGAACATGAAGTTATTACAAGTGGAACAGTAACGGCAGCAATTGCGCCTAGTGAAATATATAGTTTCTTTTTAGTAAGTCTTTTTTTCATAAACGTAATTATAAATAAAAAAATATTTTTACTAGTAATATTGTTCTATAAACCTGAGAAAAATTTTGCTTCTAAATAATTTTTGTACTCATTTAGAAAATCAACTAGATTTTTTTCTTTTGAACTTTCACCTGAATCTAGTGAATAAACAATCGGGGTGTTAGGATTGTAGAAAAGATCTTCGATATCTGAATCACGGTATGTTAGTCAATTATTCTTTTGAATTTGTTGATAAGCAGGATCTTGCGATCTCACTGTGTATAGATATTCATCGTATTTTTTAGCAAATTCCTTTTTATCCATTGATTCCAAGCGATTAGTTTCTTGAATTAATTTTACTTTCTTATCCATTCTATCCATTCAAGCAATTTCTTTTTCGATTGGACTCATGTTTACCGTCGAAGAATTAGCATTGTCACCAACAAAACCAAGAATCTTATGCTCTTGTGCTTGTTGTTGTTCAATGAAATCTAGTGATTCATTAAAGAAACGAATTTTAAATAGCTGATTTAAATACTCAAAGTATCTTTTTTGTAAAGGAATATTTGGATTAGCTATTTTTTTATTATAAGCCAAAATAAAGTTAGCTAAAACCTTTGGGGCAAGCGGATTCAATTTATTAATTTTAGTGACATCGATTTTAATTTCTTTTGGGAAATCAGTTGATGGTTTTTTACTATCGCGAATTGAAAGTAATTCAAGGTCTAAATTTTTTGCTGAATTTTTATACTGTACGGCATTGAAACCTTTAATGTAGAAATATAAAAGTGCTAAATTAGTTGCTATAATTGCAATTAATGATAAAACAATAATTGCATATAGAGTTGACAATGCGCTTTGATGCTCAGGGTTGCTTCGGTTAATTCTTGTTCCTATCAAAATTGATGAAACAATAATTAATGCTAACCACAATAAACCATTAATGAGGATATTAAAGAAAGCATTTGATTTTCAGTGTAATCCTTGAACATATTTGGTAACTAATTCTTGTCCCAATACTTCTTTAGTTTTGATAATGCTCTTTTTAAAGTTAGTTATTAATTTTACAGATCTATATAAAGCAAAAATGAATATTAAAATTAAAAAAATGATTCAAATTAATGAAACCCCTGCTGGTTGCTGTGAGTTATTATTTTCCATAATTTTCTCCTTTGATTAATTATTAATTTTCCTCAAACTTTTCATCATCAGTTTTATTATCATCATTATAACTAGTGTTCATTTCTTCACTATTTTCTTTTTCACCAGTAGATTTTGAATTTGATTTTAAGTTACTCTTTTGCTCTTTTTCTTTAAATATTGCGATAATCTTAGCAATTAGATCTTCTTTGCTAAATTCTTTAGCTCCGTAAATATTTAATTTTTCAGCCATGGTTACTAGTTGTTCTTTTGAAAGTTCATTAAGTTTAGCATCGTAATCAATTTTATGATCATCACTACTATCAGTCATTAAAATAGGGGCGGCTGTTTGAGGACTTTGACCACTATTTTCGCTATTAAAGCTTTGACCGAATTGTCCATTAAAAAATGATTGAAAAGGATTTAATAGTGAATCATTATTATTATTTCTTTGAGCAATATCAATTTTCAGTGCATAGAATATTCTAATAACACGGTTGCATAAAAATGGTCAAGTTGCAAAGTATCCAGCAATGAAAAATACGGTTAAAAAGATTCTTAGATTTCTGTTTAAATCTCATGCAAAAGACTGAAAAAATCTAATACCTGAAAAAAGTAATATTACAATTTGTAAAATAATTAAGAATAAATACAATTTAGACAGGAAAAGCGAGTATGCTGAAAAATCTTGAAATTTCTTTACTTTATACATTGATAAAACATGCCATATGAATAGAGAAATAAAAATGAGTGTGAGAAAGACAAAACCCAACAAGCTTCCCGAGTATATACGGTTAGCATCGGCAACTTGAGTAGTTGACTCTATAACATTAATGTAGTTATCAATATAATATTCTTTTCTTACTGAATATTCAATTAATATTCCAAGTTGGAACAAAATGATAGACGCGAATACTGCTGTAAAAATGAAAAATAAAAGTCAGTATTTTTTCTTACGTTCATCATAAAGTTCTTTTGTCGAATTATATTTCGCAAAATTAGTTTCGAACATTATCTTCTCCTTTTTTTGTTTTATTAATAATATATTATATTTTAAAAAAATAAATTATTGTGTTTTTGCCTCTTTTGCCATAATATTTGGAATTTTAGCTTCGAAATGCATTGCATTCCCATTTAGATCAATGAAATCTAGTTCTTTTGCATGAAGACGTTGATTGAAATCATCAATTTTATGGTTGTATATTGGGTCGCCATAAATTGGGTGTTTGATATATGCTAAATGCACCCGAATTTGGTGAGTTCTACCGGTTTTTAGATTACATTTCACAAGGGTTTTTTTCTGGCCATTAATTTCTAAATATTTGATTACTGAAACAATGGTATAAGCTTGTTTAGAATTTGATTCAGTGACAGCGAATTTTTGCCGGTTTTTGCTATCCCTCCCAATTGGGAGATTGATATGAAGTTCCTTATTTTCAATAATACCATCACAAATTGCATAATAGCTTCTCTTAATCTCATGGTTTTTAAGTAGTGATGCAAAATAATTATGTGCCTTATTATTTTTGGCAACTAAAAGCAAACCACTAGTATCCTTGTCAATACGATGAATTATTCCCATTCTCAGAAGCCCATTGACATTACTTAACTTATTTTTGAAGTGAAACATTAAAGCATTAACTAACGTGTTTTCATGATGCCCCGGTGCCGGATGGACAACCATTCCTGAGGGTTTATTAATAACAAGATAATCATCACAATCATAGACAATATCTAATGCAATGTCTTGTTCAACAACATTGACCTGCTTATCAATTACTTTAATAATTTCAATTTCATCATCAACCTTTAAAAGATATTTATTTTTATTAATTTTGACATTATTCACTAATACTGCACCTTGTTTAATTAATTCTTGAATATCATTACGAGAAATATCGGAATTATTGGCTATATATTTGTCAATTCTATCGGCATATAAAACTACTAATTTAATCATTATGATAAGAATTTTAGCATATTCGCATAATTATCTAGTAATAATGATATTTTAATTATAAAATATAAAACAATTATGAAAATTTATGAAATCAAAAAATCTAAATTTATTGGTTATTTGCTTGATGTTAAATCAGTTGAGGACATAAAAAATAAAATTAATGATCTGCGCACTGAACACAAAAAGGCAAGACATGTAGTTTATGCTTACAAGTTCACAGATAGCAATAATCAGCAAATAAGTTCATACACTGATGATAAAGAGCCAAAGGGTGTTGCTGGGATTCCGCTGATGATGCTTATTAATAATAAAAAAATATCTAATAAGGCGATTGTCATTATTAGATATTTTGGAGGCATTGAGCTTGGTAAGTCAAGGCTACTAAGAGCATATTTACATACTGCCAAACTTGTCTTAGAAAATGAATAGACTTTGCTATTAATTAACTACGTCGTAAACTAATCTATTTCTGCGGTTGTAAGCAAAGATAAAACCAAATTGGAAGGCATAAATGATGCCACAGATTACGTTTCAAACAATTACTCCAATTAAACCATTTGAAGCATCTGGGTTCGCCAAGATCGCAAATACTGAGTGTAATACTCATAAAGTACAGTTAAAAATAAATAACAAAGCCATATATGGGGTGATTCCATTGAAATTTTTATTTTTAACTCCAATAATAAATTGTGGGAAAAATGCTAAAGTTGTAAATGCCGGAACAATTAAAGGAAAGATAATTCCTGAATATCCATTTAAAGTTGCAAAATTTTCTTTAAAGTAACTAAATCTTAAAATGAATAGTAGAAGCAATATTGCTGAAATAAATGAGAATCCGGCAATTCCACCAATCGCTCCAAACATCATTTTTTTTGTTTTCTTGTCATAGTAGTGGTATAAAAAGTACATTGTAAATGTATAAACTACACCACATCCAAAATTTGAAATAAAAATACTAATTGCCGTAGCTGGATTTTCATGTCAAACTCCTAATGAGATTCATAGTAGTAATCCAATATAAAAAATTCAAAA
Organism: Mycoplasma phocoeninasale; assembly: GCF_012934885.1. Classification (GTDB taxonomy): domain Bacteria; phylum Bacillota_I; class Bacilli_A; order Mycoplasmatales; family Metamycoplasmataceae; genus Metamycoplasma; species Metamycoplasma phocoeninasale. Next base: position 44,692 of record NZ_CP051480.1, read on the forward strand.
TGAAATAAAGTTAACATTCCCAGTTTTTTTTGTTTTTAATTGATGGACTAGTTGAGGAATACCTAATGCAATTGTGACACCGGCCCCTAAATAACCAAATATTTGTGCTGCTATTTCCATATCTTCCTAATTTTTAATAATTTTTGATTTGAAATATAAATAATGATTTCCGGTTTTCGTAAAACTTGATAAGCCTTAGAGTGTCTATCATTTTTTTCAATAATATAATATTATCATTTTTTTTATTTTTTTGGCATAAGAATGCAATAAAAAAATAATAAAAAACACCGATTGGTGTTAGTCATTTCTGAAATGGTGGCTCCGGCAGGAATCGAACCAGCGACACACGGAGCTTCAATCCGTTGCTCTACCAACTGAGCTACAGAGCCAAAATGGCGGTCCAGACGGGAATTGAACCCGCGATCTCTTCCGTGACAGGGAAGCGTATTAAACCACTTTACCACTGGACCGTGGTTGCGGAGATTGGATTCGAACCAATGACCTTTGGGTTATGAGCCCAACGAGCTGCCGCCTGCTCTACTCCGCTATATAATGGCGGGCAATGAGGGATTTGAACCCCCGCGGGCCGTGAAGCCCCTGGCAGTTTTCAAGACTGCTCCCTTCAGCCACTTGGGTAATTGCCCATGGTGGACCCAACAGGACTCGAACCTGTAACCGACCGGTTATGAGCCGGTTGCTCTAACCATTGAGCTATGGGTCCGTGACAAAGATGTTGAGCTCATTCATATGGTAGCACCGAAGAGAGTCGAACTCTTGACCTTCCGGGTATGAACCGGATGCTCTAACCAACTGAGCTACAGTGCCATAATGGTGGAGAGGAAGGGACTCGAACCCTCTACCTCCTGCGTGCAAGGCAGGCGCTCTGGCCAGGTGAGCTACCCCCCCATGGTGAAGAAGACAGGATTCGAACCTGCGACCGCTTGAGCCCAAGTCAAGTGCTCTACCAAGCTGAGCTACTTCTCCACTACATTGATAATCTTAATGCCTTATTATTATATATAATTTTAAAAAGTTTTTTATAAAAAAATATTTTTTAAAAATCCTCTTCATTTCACACAAATTCGTAATCTTTGATTCTGATTGTATCGCCGTTTTTAACATTTGATTTCTTAATTAATTCATAAACCCCTAAAGCTTTTAATTTAGCGTTAAATCTTCAAAGGTTATCTAAGGAAACAACCGGAATTCGATCATAAACATAAAACACATCATCTCCAACAATTTCATAAGTATCATTATTTATTTTAATAATGTTAATTGGTGATTTGTCTAATGAAATGGTAATAATATCCTCGTTTATAGCAATATTTTGCAAAGTATTATTTTCTTGTACTTTTTCGAATAATACTCTTTTAACTTCATCGATATTATCATTAGTAATCGCAGAATAAGAAATTAAATTTACATTAGGGTATTTCTTTTCAAATAATTTTTTATGCCCTTCAAAAGCTGGTAAATCATTTTTATTAGCGATGACTACTTGCGGTAGTTTTTCTAAGTTCAAGTTATATGCTCTTAATTCATCATTAATTGTTTCATAATCAGCAATCGGATCTTTGTTATCAGAACCAAAGTCGATAATATGGGCAATGATTTTACAACGCTCAATGTGTTTCAAGAATTGAATTCCAAGTCCTCGACCTTCATGAGCTTTTTCAATTAATCCTGGTAAATCAGCAACAACATAAGAGTGATCGAAATATTTAACTAGTCCAAGTTGTGGCACTAAGGTTGTAAAATCATAATCAGCAATTTTGGGTTTAGCGTTGGAAATTTGGGCTAAAGTTGAACTTTTTCCTGCACTTGGTTTACCAATAAAACCGACATCAGCTAAGACTTTCAAAATCAAATGAATTTGAAATTTTTCACCTTTAAGACCATTTTCACAAATACGTGGTGCAGTGTTTCGGCTAGATTTAAAATGTAGATTTCCTCTACCGCCTTTGCCACCTTTAGCAATTAAATAGTTTTTTTCTTCAACAATGTCGACTTTTAGTTTGTCATTAACATAAACCATGGTCCCAAGCGGAACTTTAATAAATAAGTCATCACCTTTAGCTCCATAAGCATTTTTGGGTTTACCATTCTCTCCTGATTTAGCTACTATTTTGTTTTGATAGTAAAATGGTAGTAGCGTATTCTGTCCAGTATCACCGACAAAATAAACATTTCCTCCATCACCACCATCACCACCATCAGGACCACCGCGGTCAACATTTGCTTCACGACGAAAACTAATTATTCCATTGCCACCATCCCCTGCTTGAACAGAGATTTTAACTTCATCAATAAATTTCATGTAAGTATTTTAACAAAATAAAGGTGTTTTGTAGGTAATAAAGTAACAATTGATTTTGATAATTAAAAAATAAAAAAGAAAGTGCAAACTTTCTCTCTTTACTTTATTCTTGGAAAAAGAATTTCTGATGTCTCTGGACCTTTTCTGTCAAATTTAGCAAAGTCAAATAAATTTTTTTCGTTAAAGTTATTCACTTTAAAAAATTCAAGAACTTTGTTAGTTTTATTTGGTATAACAACATTTAGCATAAAAGCAACTGCATAAATTCCGTTTTGTAAAGTATTTAAAACTACATTCAATCTCTTAAGATCAGCTTTTAATTTTCATGGTTCATTTTTGTCGATGTATTCATTTAGTTTTTTGCTTAATTCCATGCTTTTCTTTAAGGCTTTATCAGCGTGAAAATTATCAAATTCAGATTGATAATCGGTGTAAATACTTTTAATTAACTCATAAATGTTTAAGTCGATTTTTTGAAGATCTGTGGCAATGTATTTTGTGCCATCTGGAAATGATTGATTAATCATTTTAATTGTGCGGTTTAATAAATTACCAAAATTATTTGCTAAATCAGCGTTTAAAACATTTACTAGCAGCTCTTCACTAAAAGCAAAATCACTATCAATATTAATTTGTGAAATGAAAAAATATTTGATTTCTTCTGCGCCATATTTTTCAATTAATGGCAGCGGATCAATAACATTACCACGCGATTTTGACATTTTGCCTTCAGGGGTAATAATTCATGAATGAATAACTTCTCTAGTTGGCAATTTAAGATCTAATGCCTTAAGAAAAATTGGTCAATAAATAGCATGAAATCGGCTAATTTCTTTAGCTAGCAAATGAACTCTTTCATCACCATTTTCTCAATATTTTAGATATTTAGTCTCATCATCAGAAAGAAAACCTAAAAAAGTTATGTAATTAAATAGTGCATCCAATCATACATAGATAACATGGTGATTCTTAACATTACTGTTATTTAAAATGGGAATTCCTCAATCAAAGGAAACTCTAGTAATCGATAAATCTTCAAGACCTTTATTAATGAAATTATTTAGTAGCTCTTTATAAGTAGCACCATTAGAAATAAAATTAGGATTATTATAAAAGAATTCTTTAATTCATGGAGCAAATTTTTTCATATCAAAGAAATAACTTTCCTCTTTTATTTCCTGTAGTTCAGTATGTGAAATTGGATGATAGTATTTATTATTTTCAAAAGTTGCTTGACTTTTGGTTAAAAATTCCTCATCACTAACTGAGTAAAGTCCTTCATAATATGATTTATAAATAAAACCTTTTTTAAGCATTTTATCAAAAATTAGTTGAATGGCATGGTGGTGATGGTAATTAGTTGTTCGGTTAAAGCTATCATAATCAATTAACAATAATTTTCATAACTGTTCAAATTGTTTGGCCTCATTATCAACATACTCTTGGGGTTCAATATTAAATTCTAATGCTTTTTTTTGAATTTTTTGCCCATGTTCATCAATACCGGTTGCAAAGAAAGTATCATACCCTTGTTGACATTTATAATTTTTATAAACTCAAGCTAAAGTGGTTGTGAATAAATGACCGATGTGGAGTCTACCACTCGGATAATAAATTGGTGTAGTAATATAAAATGTTTTCTTGCTCATAATTTTATTCTCCTTATTTTACTTTTTTAGGTATGTATAGTTCTTTTACTTCTTGACGATAACTATGGTCATTTAAATTGTCATTATGCAGATAGATATTTGGTTCAAAATGTGTTCCTCATCCAGAATTGAATCTCGCTTCCACCAAACAAAATTTCGGAAAAGAGTTAATTCGTGGATAAACAATTTGGATTCGCTTTGGCTCAAACTTGTATTTTCTTAATAAACATATCAAATCAATATATCTTGCCATTGGTAAAACCACAGTAAAATAGCCTTTTTGTTCGATGATTTTCGATGACAGTAAAATTAACTGCTCCAAATTCAAATTAATTTCATGTGTTGCTAGTTTTTGCTCTGTTGTGGTTGATTTTCTAACTTGATTAAAATCTTCGTTGTAATATGGTGGATTAGCAACAATGCTACTGTATTTTTTAGCTAGTTTATTGCCACATTTAAAAGCATAATCTTTTGCTCATCTTCGAAAGTCATCTTCAATAACATTGATCTGACCTGACATCTTATTGAGTTCCACATTTTTTCTTGCAAGCTCAACGGCTTTCTTTTGGATCTCGATGGCATCAATTTTAATTTTCTCAGATCTAGCAGCCATAAAAATTGATAGAGCGCCATTATTTGTGCCAACTTCTAAAATATTAGAAACATTACGATTTATCGAAATAAAATTTCCTAACAGAATAGTATCAACTGAATAATTAAACATTTCTTTGTCTTGGTAAACAAACAAATTTCCACTATAGCCTAAATTATTTTTAATGATGCCTTTTTTCATAATTTATAAATTATAAATGATAAAACGCATATTATTTTATCATAATTAACATAAAAGCTAAAAGTTAGGTTTATTGTTATATATTTAAAAATCTTTAAATAAAATAAATAGTTAAAATTATAGAAAAATACTATTTCTAATTCAAATTACTAATTAAATGCTAAAAATGCAAAGAAAAAAACCCAGACTGGGTTTTTAATTCTGCGGCTCATCGCATTATGTTCTCTGAAAACTGAATATCGTTATAATTTAGATTAATCTTCTATAGAATTCACTATTAAACCGTTCAATTTATTAGTACTGGTCAGCTGAATGCATTGCTGCACTTACACCTCCAGCCTATCAACCTCATAGTCTATAAGGAATTTAAAAGGGAATACTCATCTTTGAGGGGCTTCCCGCTTAGATGCTTTCAGCGGTTATCCCTGCCGCACTTGGCTACCCAGCTATGCTTTTGGCAAAACAACTGGCACACCATCGGTGCGTCCACTCCGGTCCTCTCGTACTAAGAGTAGCTCTCATCAATATTCCAACGCCCACATCAGATAGGAACCAAACTGTCTCACGACGTTTTGAACCCAGCTCGCGTACCGCTTTAATGGGCGAACAGCCCAACCCTTGGAACCGACTCCAGCTCCAGGATGCGATGAGCCGACATCGAGGTGCCAAACCTTCCCGTCGATGTGATCTCTTGGGAAAGATAAGCCTGTTATCCCCGGGGTAGCTTTTATCCGTTGAGCGACGGCCTTTCCACAAAGAACCGCCGGATCACTAAGTCCTGCTTTCGCACCTGCTCGACTTGTAGGTCTCACAGTCAATCACACTTCTACCTTTATGCTCTAAGATACGGTTTCTGACCGTATTGAGTGTAACTTTGAACGCCTCCGTTACCCTTTAGGAGGCGACCGCCCCAGTCAAACTACCCACCACACACTGTCCTCTTACCAGATCATGGTAACAAGTTAGAAGTTCAACGTAACAAGGGTGGTATTTCAACGGTGACTCCACTTAGACTAGCGTCTAAGCATCATAGTCTCCCACCTATCCTACACATGTTAAATCAAACTCCAATATGAAGTTATAGTAAAGCTCCACGGGGTCTTTTCGTCTAGATGCGGGTCTCCGGCGTCTTCGCCGGAACCATAATTTCACCGAGTCTAATGTCGAGACAGTTAAGAGATAATTACTCCTTTCGTGCAGGTCAGTATTTAGCCGACAAGGAATTTCGCTACCTTAGGACCGTTATAGTTACGGCCGCCGTTCACCCGGGCTTCACATCAATGCTTTGCTTTAGCTAACACCTTTGCTTAACCTTCGGGCACTGGGCAGGAGTCACCCCATATACATCGTCTTACGACTTAGCATAGAGCTGTGTTTTTGATAAACAGTTCCCCCTTACTATTCACTGCGGCCCACTTTTTATGGTGGGCATCCCTTCTTGCGAACTTACGGGATGATTTTGCAGAGTTCCTTGACATTAGTTTTCTCGCTCGCCTTAGAATACTCATCTTGGGGACGTGTGTCCGTTCTCGGTACGGGTTTCACAGAACTTAAGTTAGCAGCTTTTTTAAGAGGTATGGAATCATATAATTCGCTACTTTGTTGCCATTTCACTATGCATCATAACTCCCGGTTGTGCCGTGCGGATTTGCCTACACGACCCAGTCATTATTTACCCCACAATCCAATAAGTGGTAATACTATCCTCCCCCGTCACTACATCACATTCTAGAAAGTACAGGAATATTAACCTGTTGTCCATCGGCTACGCCTTTCGGCCTCGTCTTAGGACCCGACTAACCCTGGGTGGACGAACCTTGCCCAGGAAACCTTCCCCAATAGGCGTCAGAGATTCTCACTCTGAATCGTTACTCATACCGGCATTCTCACTTGTAAGCGCTCCACCAGTCTTCACAGTCTGGCTTCGATGCCCTTACAACGCTCTCCTAACGCATTTCTGCCCGTAGCTTCGGTATTGTGTTTTAGTCCCGTTAAATTATCGGCACAGAGTCTCTCGACTAGTGAGCTATTACGCACTCTTTAAACGATGGCTGCTTCTGAGCCAACATCCTAGCTGTTTAAGAAACTCCACAACCTTTCTCACTTAACACAATTTTGGGACCTTAGCTGACGATCTGGGTTGTTCCCCTCGCGTGCATCGACGTTATCACCGATGTACCGACTGCATAGTAGTTCATGATAGTATTCGGAGTTTGATTATAGTCAGTACGGCTAGGCGCCGCCATTCCATATTCAGTGCTCTACCCCCACCACTTAACACTACACGCTAGCCCTAAAGCTATTTCGGAGAGAACCAGCTATCTCCAGGTTCGATTGGAATTTCACCCCTACCCACAAGTCATCCGGGCACTTTTTAGCGTACTACGGTTCGGTCCTCCACTTAGTGTTACCTAAGTTTCAACCTGCTCATGGGTAGATCACCTGGTTTCGGGTCTATATCAACATACTAAAGCGCCCTGTTAAGACTCGATTTCTCTACGGCTTCGCTTTATTCCACTTAACCTTGCATGTTGACATAACTCGCCGGTCCATTCTGCAAGATGTACGCCATCACCCATTAACGGGCTCTGACTAACTGTAAGTAATTGGTTTCAGGATCTATTTCACTCCCCTCCCGGGGTTCTTTTCACCTTTCCCTCACGGTACTAGTTCGCTATCGGTGTCTGGTTAGTATTTAGCCTTACCGGGTGGTCCCGGCGGGTTCAGACAGGGTTTCACGTGCCCCGCCCTACTCAGGATACTACTTGAAGACTTATTCATTTTGCTTACGGGAATTTCACCCTCTATGTTTAAGCATTCCAGCTTATTCTGCTATGTTTAAGTTTTGTCTAACTTCGTGTAAGTAGTCCTACAACCCCAACATCAAATGTTGGTTTGGGCTTTTCCCCGTTCGCTCGCCACTACTAAGGGAATCATTCTTTATTTTCTTTTCCTGCTGCTACTGAGATGTTTCAATTCACAGCGTGTCTCTTCATTCGACTATGGATTCATCGAAATGATAATTGAGGATTAGCTCAATTGGGTTTCCCCATTCGGAAATCCCCGGATAACAGCTTATTTCCAGCTAACCGAGGCTTATCGCAGGTAATCACGTCCTTCTTAGACTTCCAGACCCAAGGCATCCACCAAAAACTCTTATCTTGTTTAATAGTTGTTTTGTTATTTTGTTGTATGACCTATTGTTGTCTTTAATTTTGATATATATATTCTATAGGTTGATCTAAACTTTGAAATATTAATTAATATAATTTTTCAATGTCGATATTCAGTTTTCAAAGAACAAAAGAGAGATAGATCTCTCAAAACTGAATACGAATATGTTTTCCATAACTAGGTGTACTCCGTAGAAAGGAGGTGATCCATCCCCACGTTCTCGTAGGGATACCTTGTTACGACTTCACCCCAGTCACCAGTCCTACCTTAGGCAGTTGCCTCCGAGGTTAGCAAACCGACTTTGGGTATTACCAGCTCCCATGGTGTGACGGGCGGTGTGTACAAGACCCGAGAACGTATTCACCGCAGCATAGCTGATCTGCGATTACTAGCGATTCCGACTTCATGGAGTCGAATTGCAGACTCCAATCCGAACTGAGATCGGCTTTTTGAGATTTGCTCCATGTCGCCATATTGCTTCTCTTTGTACCGACCATTGTAGCACGTGTGTGGCCCCACTTGTAAGAGGCATGATGATTTGACGTCATCCCCACCTTCCTCCCAGTTACCCAGGCAGTATCTCTAGAGTCCTCAACATTACTTGTTAGTAACTAAAGATAGGGGTTGCGCTCGTTGCAGGACTTGACCAAACATCTCACGACACGAGCTGACGACAACCATGCACCATCTGTCACTCCGTTAGCCTCCGCTATATCTCTATAGCTTTGCGAAGGATGTCAAAAGTGGGTAAGGTTTTCCGTGTATCTTCAAATTAAACCACATGCTCCACCGCTTGTGCGGGTCCCCGTCAATTCCTTTAAGTTTCACTCTTGCGAGCATACTACTCAGGCGGATCATTTAATGCGTTAGCTGCGTCAGTGATTCTCCACCGACTAATGATCATCGTTTACAGCGTGGACTACCAGGGTATCTAATCCTGTTTGCTCCCCACGCTTTCGTCCCTCAGCGTCAGTATAGACCCAGTAAGCTGCCTTCGCCTTTGGTGTTCTTCCATATATCTACGCATTTCACCGCTTCACATGGAATTCCGCTTACCTCTATCTAACTCTAGTTTGCCAGTATCCAAAGCGAGCCAGGGTTGAGCCCTGGGATTTGACTCTAGACTTAACAAACAGCCTACGAACGCTTTACGCCCAATAATTCCGGATAACGCTTGCGACCTATGTATTACCGCGGCTGCTGGCACATAGTTAGCCATCGCTTTCTGACAAGGTACCGTCAGCTCAATAGCATTTCCTCTACTGAGTGTTCTTCCCTTATAACAGCACTTTACAATCCGAAGACCTTCATCGTGCACGCTGTGTCGCTCCATCAAGCTTTCGCTCATTGTGGAATATTCCCTACTGCTGCCTCCCGTAGGAGTTTGGGCCGTATCTCAGTCCCAATGTGGCCGTTCAGTCTCTCGACCCGGCTAAACATCATAGTCTTGGTGGGCCATTACCTCACCAACTAACTAATGTTCCGCACCCTCATCCTTTAGTGGAGCTTTGGAGCTCCTTTCACAACAGAATCATGCGATTCTATGCGTATCCGGCATTAGCCAATGTTTCCATTGGGTATTCCAATCTAAAGGGCAGATTAAGTACGTGTTACTCACCCATTCGCCGCTAGGTCCTAAAAGAACCTCGCTCGACATGCATGTATTAGGCACACAGCCAGCGTTCATCCTGAGCCAGGATCAAACTCTTAATATTTGATTTTGGTTGTTTTTTTGTTTTTTGTTATTTAAAATTATTTTTTTAAATTGACGTTATGGTATTCGTATTCAGTTTTCAAAGAACTATCTTTTGTAACATTATCAATTATTAAATTTAATTAAAATGCTATTTAATTATACATAGTTTCCAAAAATATTTTATTAAATTCTTAAAAAAAATAAAAAAACGGATTTTCACCGTATTTTTTATTAAATTATTAATTTTTAGATTAAATGTCAAATTACTTAATTTTGTCATTCAAAGCTACTTTTATGAATTTTGTCCCTTTATAAAAACCACAATATTTGCAAGCTTGGTGAGGGATAATTTGTTGTTTGCAATTACTACATTCAGTAAGAGTTACTACATCTAGTGCATGATGACTTCTTCTCAGATGTTTTCTTTGTTTCGAAGTTTTACGTTTTGGTACTATAGCCATTTTTATCTCCTTATTATTATACTAGTTGAATAATAGCCATTTTTGCATTATCGCCTTGACGATTTGCAACTTTTATTATTCTGGTATATCCACCGTTTCTTGTTTGATATTTAGGACCTAAAACATCAAATAGATATTGTAGTGAATCCTTATTTTTCACATCTGATGAAATTATTCTTAAAAATTTCGCTGCCTGTCTTCTTGTAGCTAAAGTATTTTTCTTAGCTAGTGTAATCATTTTTTCGGCACTTGATCTAATTCTTTTAGCACGTTCTAAAGTAGTATTAAGTTTTCCGTGAATTAATAAATCAGTAACCAATGTTCTTTCAACATGATTTCATCATTCAGTATTTCTACGGAATAATTGTTTTGGATTTGCCATTATTCTTCTCCTTCCATATCTTTAACATCATCACCTATCTCTAATGACTCTTCTTCATTTTCATTAGTTGAATCATCTTCTGATGTGTTATCTAATCCTATGATTGCTTTTCTTTCTCTTCATTCGTTTCGTTTGTTAACAATATCCAGAACAGATTTTTTACCTAAGTTCTTAATGTTTGAAAGTTCTTCATCACTAAGTTTGTCTAACTCATCAATTGTTAAATAGCCTGCTCTTCTTAGAGCGTTAAGAGATCTAATAGTTAAATTTAATTTTTCGATTGAAATTTGAGCCTTTGGAGCTTTTTCTTTTTTCTCTTTATTATCATCAAACAAACTAATTGTTTCTAAACTATCGATATTGCCAATGATTTGAAAATGGGCAACAATAATTTTAGCTGCTTGTTCCATGGCATCTTTTGCTAGAATAGTGCCATCAGTTTCAACATGAATTTTTAGTCTTTCTTCAATGGTTTTTGATGAGCTATTGAGATCTTCAAATGAGATTCCACATTTTTTAACAGGACTAAAATCACTATCCATTGCTAAAATTTGTCCTCTTGAGATTTTTGATGCTAGCTTTGGACCGTATTCCATTATTATTGATTTGTTTTCTTCGAAATCAATGAAGCCGCGACCAGTTCTTAAAAATAAGTCAAATTCTAATGAACTATCTTCTGATAAAGTCGCAATATGTTGATCTCTGTTAACAATTTCTAGTCCGGGAATTACATCTTCAATATCAGAAGCATTAACCTCACCATCTTTTTTAGATTTAAATGAAATCTTAACTAAGTTTTCCTTTTCAAATACTTCAGGATTGTAAGCAAAACGAATTTTTCTAATATTTGATACTAAAGTAATTGCGTCTTCTTTAATTCCTGGGATAGTTTGAAATTCATGTTCAACATTTTTAATTTTTATAGCAAAAGGCGCAACTGAAGTAATTGAAGATAGTAATGTTCTTCTAATTACAGTCCCAATTGTGCTTCCATAGCCGCGCATTAAGGGTTCAATTACATAAGTAGTATTGAAATCATTAGTACGTTCTGCTATTAACTCTTTATATGTTATTTTTTGGATTTTTTCCATTTTCTCTCCTATTCTTCTTATTTTTAAGTATTCTTATGCTCTTTTAAGAATTTTTTTAGGAGGACGTGTACCATTGTGTGGAGTAGGAGTTACATCTTTAACATCCTTAATTGTAAGTCCACTGGTTTCAATTTGTTTTCTAGCGGTACTTTTTCCTGGACCGATTCCTTTAACTAAAATTGAAACTTCTTTTAAGCCAAAATCTTTTGCTTTTTCTAAAGCAGCAGCGGCTGCTAAACCAGCTGCATAAGGGGTTTTTTTCTTAGTTCCTTTGTAACCAATTGCTCCTGATGATGATCAAGCAAAAACATTACCTTTTAAATCTGAAAATGAAACAATAGTATTTTGGTAAGTTGAGTGAATATGGGCAATACCTTGTGTTATAACTTTTTTATTCTTTTTAGCCATTATTATTTACCTTTCTTTCCTGCTATTGTTTTTCTTGGACCTTTTCTAGTTCTAGCATTTTTCTTAGTAGATTGTCCTCTAACTGGAAGTCCTTTTCTATGTCTAAGTCCACGGTATGATTTAATTTCCATTAATCTTTTAATGTTTAAGTTAATTTCTCTTCTTAAATCACCTTCAGTGGCATATTTTTTCGCTTCATCACGAATACGAGTTAATTCTTCTTCAGTTAAATCTTTAACTCTTTTTTCACCATCAACGTTTGCGTCAACTAAAATTTTAGCTGCTAATGGACGGCCGATTCCAAAAATATATGTTAATGAAATGCGAGCCTTTTTATTATTTGGAATTTCTATATTTAAAACTCTAGCCATTTTGATTATCCTTGTCTTTGTTTATGTTTTGGGTTAATACAGATAACTCTATTAACTCCGTGTCTTTTAATTATTTTGCAATCTTTACAAATGCGTTTGATTGAAGCTCTAACCTTCATATTTTCTCCTTATTTATGTCTAAAAACAATTCTACCCTTTGTCATCTCATAAGGGCTTAGTTCAACATCAACATGATCACCAGGGATCATACGAATATTGTGAAATGACATTTTTCCTGAAATCGTTGCTTTTATTGTTATGCCATTTTCTAATAAAACATCGTAATTTTGAGTTGAGTGCATTTTGATAATTTTGCCTGACATTTTTAGTGCATCTTTTGCCATTAAATATTTTCTCCTGATAAAATGTATGCTTGATTATTATCGATTAAAATGGTTTGTTCGTAATGTGCTGTATTAAACCCTAGTGGGTCATAGACAGTTCATCCATCATTTTTAACTAATACATTTTTTGATTTTTGCAATATCATAGGTTCAATGCATATAACCATACCATTGCGAATAATTTCGCCTGTATTTGATATTCCATCGTTATGTACAAATGGATCTTCATGTAAGTGACGACCAATACCATGACCTGTATATTCATCGGGAGTAAAGTATCCATTTTGACGAATGATATTTCCAATTGCATGGGAAATATCACCAATTCGTTTGCCAACTTTTATGGCATTAAAACCTGCATAGAAAGCGTCTTTTGCTATTTGAATTAATTTTCTATCATCTTCACTAATATTACCAACACCTTTGGTAAAAGCCGAATCAGAGTAGTATCCTTCTCAAATAACACCAGTATCAATTTTTATAATATCACCATCTTTAACAACGTAGTTGCTTGGGATACCATGAATTAATTCTTCATTGACTGATATACAACATGTAGCAGGAAAACCATATTGTCCTAAAAACGCTGGTTTTCCGCCTCTTTTTCTTATTTCTTTAAAAGCGACGCTATCAATTTCTTTTAAAGAAACGCCTGGGCTTATAAAGTCAAAAAGAATTTTTTTAACTTCTGCCAAGATTGAACATGCCTTTTTAATCTTTTCGATTTCAAATTGATTTTTAATAATTACCATTTTAAAGCGTCCTCAACATCTGAATATACTTTTTCAATTTCTTGGTAACCATTAACTTCAACCAGCATGTTCTTTTCCTTATAGTATTGAATTAAACATTCAGTTTGCATTTCATAAATCTTTAAACGTTTTTCAATTACCTCAGGTTCATCATCGGGTCTCTTTATGACTTTTGTGTGGCATTTTACACAAAGGTCATTTTCCAATGGCGTAAATAAATCCATGTGATAAATTGTTTTACAATTTGGGCATATTCTTCTTTTTGACAGTCTTTCAATAATTTGATCTTTTGTTATTTTTAGCAAAATAACTTTATCAATTTTCACATTTTGATTTTCTAATGAATCTAAAAAGGTGGCTTGATCAAATGTACGAGGGTAGCCATCAAGAATGAATGCCACTCCATCCTTAACTAAATCGATTAGTCTTGATTTAACGATTTCGTTAGTGATAGTATCGTCAACATATTTACCTGAATCCAAAATCTCTTTTACTCTATTGCCTAATGGTGTGTTATTTTTTATTTCTTGACGAAACATGTCACCAGTAGACAGCTGAAAGTATTGATGTCTTTTAACAAGTAAAGTGGCAATTGAACCTTTTCCAGCGCCAGGAGCACCTAAAAAGATTAAATTTGGTTTATGTTTTATCATATTAAGTCTTCCTCTTCTTCGCCGTAAACTTCTTTTAGTTCTCTAATTTGACGTCTCTTTCTTGCTAACTCTTGTGATTTATATCTAGCCTTAATTTGTTGAACAGTTTCATATGCTGTTGATACTAAAATCATAATGCTAGTTCCTCCAAAAGCTATTGCTGCTGGCATTCCAAACATTTGTTGAATAAATTGCAGCGCTCCTAGAGCAATTAAATATCCAGTCGAGAAAAACGATAATCTTAGAACAATATTTAGTAAATATGTTTCGGTTTGATCTCCCGGTCTAACACCAGGAATGAATGAACTACTTTTAGCAAAATCTTCACTGATTTTATCAATTCTTGATTGTTGAATACCCATTAAAATGGTTAAACCAAATGTTAATAAAACAAATAAGAAGAATCCTAAAGGTTGTGTTAGTTGTAAATTATTATTAACTCATTGATAATAGCGACTTGTATTCGGGTTAAACAAGTTAGCGATTAGCATAGGGACACTAAGAATCATCATTGAAAAAATAACACTCATTATTCCCGCCGGATTTGCTTTAATTGGTAGAAAACTTAATTCTTTTTCGTTTTTAGAAAGTCCAGCTCCAACCTGTTGAATTGGAATTCTTCTTTCAGCTATTGTGAATATAACAATAATGAATATTATTAGTAGGTATGATAGTAAATAAACACAGTAGTTTATGATTTCTTTTAATACCAAATTATTTTGTTTGGTTGATGGTACATAGAATTCAAAAGCATGTCTGAAGGTTGGAATTAAATTGTTAGCAATTCCAATAAAGATCATAATACTTGTTCCATTTCCCACACCTTTATTAGTGATTTGTTCACTCAAAAAAAGTGAGAAGAAAGCACCAGCTACTAAAATCATTGGTAAAATGAAATATTGATAAGCATTCATTCCGCTCGGTCCTAATATTGCTACTAATTTCGGATCAAAACTAATACCGAATCCTTGACTTTGAGTATTAGTTAGCGCCCTAGTAATAAAAATAGCTTGAAATACTGCGAAAATAAATGTTATTCCATAAGTTATGAAGTTAATTTTGATTCGCCCTTGTGGTCCTGATTGGCTCAACCGGTGAATAGCAGGAAAGGCTTTTGTTTGTAATATCATCAGTACTAGACTGGATGAAATAAACGGTCCGATCCCTAAGGCAACAATTGAAAATCTCCTCAATCCACCGCCACCTACAAGATTTAAAATTCCAAAGAAATCACCTTGGTTAAGACGATCTGCGTTGGAAATGTTTACACCGGGTATTGTAATGGTTCCTATTGCTAGAAAAAGTGTAATGATAAATAAGGTAATCAGAATTTTTTTAAATAAATCGTGATTTTTCCATCATTCTGATCACGTATTTTTTTTCTCAGTGAAAAACTTATCGATCGCTAATTTACGTTCGATTTTTTCATCATTAACTAGCCCTTCTAACTGTTTTTTTCTTGCCATTATTTAACCTCGATTTTGCCCCCAGCTTTTTCTACTGCTTCACGAGCAGATTTTGAAAGCGACAATACTTGAACAACTAATTTTTTAGTTAATTCGCCACTACCTAGTATTTTAACTGGTAATGAGCCTTTTATTAATTTTTTTTCAAATAAGGTTTCATATGAAACAATTTCGTTATCGTTGTAAACTCTCTCAAGATCTCTTAAGTTTACAACTTGGTATTCAACGTGATTTACATTATTAAAACCACGTTTTGGAATTCTTCTAAATAATGGTAATTGACCACCTTCGAATCCCATTCTTACTGTACTTCTTTTAGTTTGACCGCTTTGACCACGACCAGCTTGTTTACCTTTTCCAGCTGCATGTCCACGCCCAACACGATGTTTTTTAGGACGAGATCCTGGAGTGGGTTTCAAATTATTTAATTGCATAATTTCTCCTTAAATTTATTTAGATAGTAAATATTTAACATCGATATCACGTAGTTTAGCGATATCTTCAACTGTTCTAACTTTTTTAAGGGCTTTAATAGCAGCTTGAACAATATTTTGTTTGGTTCTTGAACCATATGTTTTTGTTGAAATATCGGTATAACCAGCTAATTCAACTACAGCACGTACAGTATTTGATGCGATAATTCCAGCACCTTTTGGAGCAGGACGTAATTGAATTTTTGAAGCTAAGAATTTTTCTGAAATTTCATGTGGAATAGTTCCTTCGACAATTGGAACAGAAAAAATGTGTTTTTGGGCATCTTTAACAGCTTTTTTGATAGCATCTTGTACTTCGTTTGCTTTTCCATGTCCAAATCCAACTTTACCTTTTTTATCACCAACAACTACGTAAGCTGAGAATGAGAATCTACGTCCACCCTTAACTACTGTTGTTACTCTGGCAATATCAATAACTTTTTCTTCATATAATTTTGGTTGTTGAACAACTGCTTTACGATCAGAGAATTGTTTTGGTTTTTTATCACTATGATTTGCACGCTTTTCAGCTAATAGAGGTGACTTAGTTCCCTTGTTAACTGGAGCGATAACTTTAGTTGATGTTGTATTATTTTCCATTGTTTTTTTTGTTTCTTCTGTCATTAGAATCTAATCCCTTCTTCTCTTAATATATCACAAAAGGCTGCTAATTTACCATGATAAATGTAACCAGAACGATCAAAGACGATTGTTTCAATATTTGCCTTTTTTAATTTTGAAGCAAATTCCTTTGCAACAAGTTTAACAGTTTCAATATTGTTACCTTTATTTGATAATTCTCTAGTTGATGATGAAGCTAATGTTGTGTGAGATAAGTCATTAACTGCTTGAGCATAAAAATGATGCAATGATTTAAAAACTACTACACGTGGTTTTGTCTCTGTACCTTTTGCTAGCTTGTTAGTTATTTTTAAATGTTTGGCTTTACGTTTTAAATTTCTTGATAACATAATAATTTCCTATAACTACTATTTAGCAGCAGTTTTCCCTTCTTTTCTTCTAATAACTTCACCTTTGTACATAATTCCTTTTCCTGAATATGGGCTTGGTCTTCTAATATTTCTAATATTAGCAGCAAATTCACCAACAGCTTGTTTATCAATTCCTGAAATAACAATGTTTGTAGGTTTAACAACTTCAACTTTTAGATTTGAAGGAAGTGGTAGCATCACAGGATGTGAATAACCAGCAATAACTTCAATTTCATTTCCCTTTAGAGTGGCTTTGTAACCAACCCCTTTAATTTCGATTTCTTTTTTGTAACCTTCTGAAACACCAATTAACATATTACTAATAATCGCATTGGTTGTTCCATGTAATTGTTTTGTAGCTTTTTCTTCGTTTGTTCTTAGAGTTTTGATTTGATTATTTTCAACAGATACTTGTATTAATGGAGAAAATGTATATTCCAATTCTCCTAAATTACCTTTAATAATAATGTGGTTATTTTCTAGTTTGATTTCAACATTCTTAGGAATTTCTAAAATTCTTTTACCAATTCTTGACATACTATTCCTATCACACAAAAGCGATTACTTCGCCACCTAAGTTGGCTTTTCTTGCTTCTTTATCTGTTAATAAACCTTTTGATGTTGAAATTATTGCTGTACCATATCCGCTTAATACACGTGGTAATTTTTCGCTTGGTGAATATACTTTTAAACCTGGTTTTGAAACCTTTTTTAATCCTGAAATAGCTGATTGATTTTGATTCATACCTTTGTATTTTAAAGTTATTTTAATTTCCTTAAATGAAGTTTTTTCATTTACGATAACTTCATAATTGGTAATGTATCCTTCACGTTTAACTATTTCTAAGATCTTTTCTTTTTTTACTGAATGAGGTAAAACTACTTCAGTGTATTTACGTGAAATAGCATTTTTCATTCTCACAAACATATCTGCTATTGGGTCAATAATAATTGCCATAATTATCAGCTCGCTTTCTTTACACCAGGAATTTTTCCTTCATGTGCTAATTTTCTAAAACAAATTCTACAAATTTTATATTTACGCAATACTGCGTGGACTCTTCCGCAAAGTTGGCAACGTGTGTACTTTCTTACGGCAAATTTTGGTTCACGTTCTGCTTTAACCATTAATGATTTTCTAGCCATATATTACTCCTTATAAATTGCCTTTTGCGAAAGGCATTCCTAAATGTTTCAATAATGCATAAGTTTCTTCATTTGACTTAGCAGAGGTTACAATAATAACGTCCATTCCTTTTAATTTACGAATTTTGTCATATGAAATTTCTGGGAAAATGATTTCTTCTTTTATACCGATGGCATAACTTCCACGGCCATCAAAACTTTTTAGTGATGTTCCATTAAAATCACGAACACGGGGTAAAGCAATATTAATTAATTTAGTTAAAAATGCTCACATTTTTTCGCGTCTCAAGGTAACTTTTCCGCCCATTGGCATACCTTCACGTAATTTTCATGATGCTAAAGATTTTTTAGCTTTGGTTTGGTATGGTTTTTGACCAGTGATTTGTGCTAGTTCAACCATAACTTCTTCAATAGCTTTTGAGTTTGATACTTCATTACCGGCAGTCATGTTAATAACAATCTTCTTTAATTTGGGAGCTTGCATAATGCTTGTATAGCCAAATTCTTTTACAAGTTCATTACGAACTGATGCAGTATATTTATTTTCTAGTGCTAATTTTTCTTGTTTCGCCATGCTTCTCTCCTTTATATTGTTTTATTAACTTTCTTCATTAGTCTTTGTTTTTTACCGGTTTTAGCGTCAATTTTTCAACCAATCTTTGATCCGATTGAATGTTGTCCTTCAGCGCCTTTTTTAGCTAAATAAGCAACATTTGACACGTGAATTGGGAATTCTTTTTTCTCAATTTTTCCTTCAGTGTTTTCTTGTGAAGGTTTGTGGTGCTTGGTTTTCATATTAATTTTTTTCAATGTTACAGTTTGATTTTTTAGATTTGTTTCTAAAACAGATGCAAATTTACCTTTGTCTTTACCTGAAATAATTAAAACCATATCGTTTTTTCTAATTTTAGCTTGAGCCATTATAAAACCTCCGGAGCTAATGAAATAACTTTTAGATAACCTTTATCACGTAATTCTCTTGCAACAGGTCCAAATACCCGTGTTCCTCTTAGAGAACCATCCTCTTTGATTAAAACAACAGCGTTATCATCAAATCTTATGTGAGAACCATTATCTCTAGCTAATCCTCTTTTTGTTCTAACAATAACTGCTTTAACAACTTGACCTTCTTTAACTACACCATTAGGAATTGCTTTTTTAATTGTAACAACAACAACATCACCAATATTAGTTGATTTAACGATTGAACCACCTAAGTTTTTAATGATCATAACTTCTTTTGCGCCTGAATTATCAGCGACATTACATCTAGAAAATTCTCTAAGCATTTTCAGTTCCCCCTAAGGCATGTGATCTAACTTCAACTAATCTAAAGTGTTTAGTTTTAGATAATGGTCTTGTTTCTTGAATTTTAACAACATCACCAATCTTAGCAATGTTCATTTCATCATGAACAGCAAATTTCTTCGATTTCTTAAAACGTTTTAAATACAATGGATGTTTTTCATAGGTTTCAACAACAACGGTAATTGTTTTATCATTTTTAGTTGAAACAACTGTACCAACTAATGTTTTACGGTGATTTTCTCTCATTTGTGATTCCATTATTTATTCCCTTCCATTTTTTTGGCATTTAGTGCAGTTAGTGTTCTAGCAATATCTTTTTTTACAAGTGATATTTTATGTACTTGGTCTAGTTGACGAGTTGAATTTTTAAAGCGCAAAGAAAATAGTTCTGCTCTCAAATTAGATAAAAGTTCTTCAAGTTCTTTTATTGACTTTTCTTTTAATTCTGAGTAAGACATATTACATTGCCCCCTTTGATTCTTGAGTTATTTCTTTTGATACGATTTTTCAAGTTACAGGTAATTTATGACCGCCAAGTCTTAAAGCATCTTTTAGAGTTTCAGTAGTATTTCCTAAAACTTCAAACATTACTGTTCCTTCTTTAACAACTGCAAATCATTGATCAGGAGATCCTTTACCAGAACCCATACGAACTCCAATAGGTTTTGAAGTTTTTGACATACTTGGGAAAATTTTAATAATAACTTTTCCTTCACGACCCATACGACGAGTAATAGCAATACGGGCTGCTTCAATTTGTCTAGCACTTACTCACGCTGAACTAGTTGATTTTAATCCAAATTCACCAAATGAAACAGTATTATTTCTATGTGCTTTTACTTTATCATGACGGATACGAAACATTTTTCTGTGTTTAGTTCTTTTTGGTTGAAGCATGTTTTTCACCGCCCTTTCTTGGTTTTCTTTGTATTTTTTGGGCTTCTAGTTCCATTGAATCACTAGAATCTTTCCCTAAGATTTCTCCTAATGATAATCAAACTTTAACACCTAAAATTCCATATGTTGTTTTGGCAGTTGTCATAGCATACTGTACATCTTGTCTTAAAGTATGTAGCTTCATTTCACCTTCGCTATAACCTTCAGTTCTAGCCATATCAACACCATTTAGCCGACCAGCAACTGAGGTTTTAATTCCTTTTGCTCCAGCTTTCATAGCACTTCTAATTGCAAATTTTTGTGCAAGTCTAAAACTTCCACGGTTTTCTAATTTAATGGCAATTCCTTCAGCTAAAAGTCTTGCATTTAAATCAGGGTTTTTTACTTCCAATACATTAATTGTTATATTAGCTTTTTTGTTTTTTAAGACTCTCTTTAGTTGTTGGGTTAAGTTCTTAACATTTTCCCCATTAGTTCCTAAAAAGGCAGCAGGTTTAGCGGTGTAAACCAAAACGATTGTGTGACCTTGTTGATCTCTTCTAATTTGAACTTTTCCAATTAAATATTCACGAACTTTTTTATCAAAGAAATTATAAATTTTTTGATCTTCTAATAAAAAGGTTGCAAAGTCTTTTTTATCTGAATATCAAGTTGAATTAAGATTTTTTGTAATTCCATAACGAAATCCATTTGGATTGACTTTTTGACCCATTATTTATCTCCTTTATTCATTAATTCATTCACTTCATTTGAAAATTCGGTTACTTCAATATAAAAATGACTAGTTCTTTTTAAAATAGGGTATGCCCTACCTCTTGAGTGAGGTTGAAATCTTTTTAATGTAGGTCCATCATTAACAAGAATTTTAGAAACATATAATTTAGTAGCATCAAGTCCTGCGTTATTAGTTGCATTAGCAATTGCAGAATTTAAAAGTTTAATAATAATTTCGGTTGCTTTTTTATTGGTATTTTTAAGAATTGTAAGGGCAGTATTAACTGATTTATAACGGATTAAGTCAGCAACTAATCTAGCTTTTCTTGGGCTGATTCTTTGCATTTTAACTGAGGCGTGAACAGTTTTGTTAAAAATATCATTCATGTTATTTCTTTCCCTTATCTGCGCCGTGACCGTTAAATGTTCTTGTTGGTGCGAATTCACCTAACTTATGTCCTACCATATCATTTGTTACAAATACATCTATAAAAGCATGACCATTGTGAACTTGGAATGTTAATCCAATAAAATCTGGATAAATAGTTGAACGTCTTGATCATGTTTTAATTGGACGTTTTGGTGCCTTATTATCTAAAATAGCAACAACTTTTTTCATTAAGTGATCATCCACAAATGGTTCTTTTTTCAATGAACGTGCCATTATTTACTTTCCTTTCTTCTTCTAATAATAAATTGATTTGATGCTTTTTTGGTTGCTCTTGTTTTAACACCAAGAGCTTTTTTACCTCATGGGGTCATAGGACTTTTTCTACCAATAGGTTGATGTCCTTCACCACCACCATGGGGGTGATCATTAGGGTTCATTGCCGAACCTCTAACAGTTGGTCTAATTCCTCTTAATCTGTTTCTACCGGCCTTACCAATGTTTACTAGTGAGTGTTCTTCGTTTCCAACTTCACCAATAGTTGCACGGCAAATGCCTAAGAATTTTCTTACTTCGCCAGATTTTAGTTTTAGGATTATATATCTTCCAGTTTCATCCTTACCTAAAATTTGTGCTGAGCTTCCGGCAGATCTCGCAACAATTCCACCTTGCTTTGGTTGTAATTCAATATTGTGAACAAATGTACCTTCGGGCATATCTTTTAATGCCATGTGGTTACCGACTTGAATATCTACTGCTTCCCCAGAAATAACAGTTTGACCAACTTTTATTCCCTTAGGACTTAGGATATATCTTTTTTCACCATCTCTATAAACAACTAACGAAATGTTTGCCGATCTATTTGGATCATATTCAATAGTTTTAACTGTTCCCGGTATTCCATCTTTGTTTCTTTTGAAATCGATGATACGATAAAATCTCTTTAATCTACCACCATGGTGACGGGTTGTAATTTTTCCTTGATTATTTCTTCCTGAACGAGAAGGAAGAGTTACAAGTAATGACTTTTCTGGCGCGTGACCAGTTAAGTTTGCCTGGTAATCAAGAGAAGACATATTACGACGTCCGTTTGTATAAGCTTTAAATTTCTTAATAGCCATATCTTTCTCTCTTTCTTAAAAATATTTTTTTCTTTTAAGAATTATAATTTTCATTTAAATTAATTTTATATTCATTCAAAATTAATTATTTTTCTTGATTTTAGTAGTTTGATAAGCACTTGCAGCACTATCAAAATTTTATTTTTTTTACTATTTTTTAGTTTTTTTAGCAGTTTGTTCTTCAGCTTGTAACTCTTTGCCTTCTAATTCTGCTTTTGGTTTCGAAGTTTTCTTAGAAGCTTCTGCCTTTTTAATTTTTTCAGCTGCTTTTAACTCAGCTTCTGATAAGGTTTTTTCAGCTTTCTTAGCTGGTTTTTCAGTACTTTCGCTCTTATCATTTTTTGCCTCGTCAGCAAATAAAATAATTTTTGATTCTTTATCTAAGTAAACAATAGCTTTTTTAACAGCGTTTTTAAATCCGGCAAATCTTCCTAATTTAGCTGGCTTTTTATCATAGTTAATAATGTTTACTTTTAGAACTTTAACATCGAAAATAAATTCAACTGCTTTTTTAACTTCAACTTTATTTGTACGTTTATCAACAACAAAGGTGTAAACGTTTTGACCTGAACGAGAAATTTCAGATTTTTCTGTTAAAACTGGATACTTAATAACTTCATTTACATTCATTATTTTGCCATCCCTTCTAAGAATTTAATTTCTTCTGATCCGATTACAAGTACATCGGCTGCCAATAATGCTTCAACTGATAAGCTTGAAATTTTAGAAATTTTAACGTTTGGTAAATTTCTTGCTGACATAAATAATGTTTCATTTGAAGATACAATTAATATATTATTCAAATTAGCTAAATCGTCTTTTGATAATTCAACTAATAATGCTCTAGTTGAAATTTTTTCTAATTGAAAATCTTTAACAAGAACCGCATTATCTTTAGCTAGTAGTGATAGTGCTGAGAATAAGGCATTTCTTCTTGCTTTTTTATTAATTTTTAAATCGTAGTTTCTTTCAACTGTTGGTCCAAAGGCTCTACCACCACCTACAAAGATAGGTGATCTTAGTGAACCACTACGAGCTCTACCAGTGTGTTTTTGATCTCATGGTTTTTTACCAGTACCGCTAACTTCACCACGATTTTTAACTTTGTGAGTTGCTAATCTTTTTGCTCCTCTTTCAGCTAAAATTGCATCAAAGATTGCTTGATTGTAAATTCTTTCTAATCCAAATACTGATTTTGGTAATTTAGTTGTATCGAAATTGAATTTTCTTTTACTGCTAATCTTTTTGGTTGTAATAGGAACTCTTTTTGGTAATGTTTTATCAACAAGGTTTTCTTTTTCGATAAATTCAATTGCTTTAGTATTTTCAACTTTAGATTGAGTAACTTTTGAAACAATAATTTTAGCCTTTTCGATATTAACTGATCCACGGTATGCACCATCACGATGGAATCATACTCTAGTATCGTTTTTAGTTTTTTCACTAACTCTAATAAATTCTTCGACTGCTTCAAAAAAGTTAGGGAAGTTTCCTGAAATTTTCTTATTTGCTTTTTTGAAATTAAATGAAATATTTCTTTGTTTATCAAACTTTTCAGAGATGTAAAATTTTTCTAATAATGATTTTTTTGCCATTATTTTTCTCCTTCTGGTTCTGATTTTTCGGCTTTAGCAATTGCTTCATCCAAAGCCAATTTCATTTCTTTTACCGACATTTCCATGTTTAATTCCAAATTGTATTTTTTAGCATGTTCGAAAATTTCATTTTTAGCTAAGGCTTCTTTTAAGTTAACCAATTTAATTGGTGTTCTCTTTTGAACTGATTTTTTAGCGTTTTTAATAACTAGAAACGCACCTTTAGCTCCAGGTACACTACCTTTAATAATTAAAAGATTGTTTTCTGCATCTTCTTTAATAACTTCTAGATTTTGAACAGTAACTTGTTCAGCTCCTAGATGTCCAGGCATTGTCATACCTTTTCAAACTCTATTTCCAGAAATATCTCCAATAGAACCGGTTTGTCTTATTGGTTGAGATCCACCACCACCACCATGTGATTTTGGTCCGATGTGTTGGTTTCATCTTTTAATAGCACCTGCAAATCCTTTTCCTTTTGAAATTGAAGTAACATCAACGATGTCTCCGGCTTCAAAAATAGAAGTATCTAAAGTGTCACCCAAGTTGTATCCGGTCATATTACGGATTTCTTTTACGAAGCGCTTAGGTGTTGTATTTGATTGTTTGAAATAGTTAATTTCAGGATTTTTAATTTGTGATTTTTTCTTATCTTCAACAGATAGCTGAGTTGCAACATATCCATTTTTTTCTGAAGTAAGAATTTTAGTAACAACATTTGGTTTAACTTCTATAACTGTTGCAGGAATTAGTTTTCCTTCAGCAGTAAATAGTTGAGTCATTCCAACTTTTCTTCCTAAGATTCCTTTCATGTTTTTTCCTTTCAAAATTTAAATTTAAATGTTTTTAAAATAAAAACAAAGTCTAATTATTTTACTAATTAGATTTTAAGCTAATTTGAACACCAGCTGGCAATTCCAATCTTTTTGCCTTGTCAATTAATGTATCAGAAACCTCTGATAAAATAATTAAACGTTTGTGGGTTCTAGATTCAAATTGTTCACGAGACTTTTTGTTAACGTGAACAGATCTTAAAATGGTTATAATTTCTCTACGAGTTGGCAGAGGAATTGGGCCACTAATTTTTGCATTTTCTGCTTTTGCTAATAAAACAACTTTTTTAGCTGCATCATCAACTAATTGGGCATCAAAAGCTTTGATTTTAATTTCTAACTTCATAGTTTGTTCTCCTTCTTCAATTTACTGAAGCGACTCCACACAAGTTATCGAATGCTAAGATGAACAACTAAGCTCGGCATATCGTAACCTCGTGTTTCCAAGTCACAATTTCATGTTAATTATAACAAATAATAATTTTTTATGATTTTTTTATTCTAAAATATGTGATATTTTTTGGAAAGTAAAAAAACTACCCGGTAGTAATAAAATAATAGTTGAAAAGCACCTAGTATCTGCAAACCAAAATAAAAATATATAAATAAAAAAATGACTAAATCTAGTAAAATTAAAGTTAAAACTTACTATATAAATAATAGTATAGAAAATATTTTTAAGGAGAAATATGAAAAAAACAATTTTTGATGAAGATAAATACCTTGAAAAAATGGACAAATGATTTAGAGCCGCAAATTTTTTAAGTGTTGCACAAATTTATCTTAGAGATAATCCTTTGCTTAAACAAAAATTAACAAAAGATGATGTTAAATTATATCCAATTGGACACTGAGGAACAATTCCTGGCCAAAACTTTATATATGCTCATTTAAATAGAGTTATCAACAAATATGACCTAGAAATGTTCTACATTGAAGGTCCTGGACACGGTGGACAAGTTATGATTTCAAATTCATATCTTGATGGCTCATACACAGAAATATATCCAGAAATTTCACAAGATGAAACCGGTCTTAAAAAGATGTTTAAGAGATTTTCATTCCCTGGTGGAACAGCAAGTCATGCAGCACCTGAAACACCTGGTTCTATTCACGAAGGTGGAGAATTAGGGTATTCATTAAGTCATGCTACAGGAGCTGTACTTGATAATCCAGATGTTATTGCTGCTACAGTAATAGGTGATGGCGAAGCGGAAACTGGACCACTAGCTGCCGGTTGATTCTCAAATGTATTTATCAACCCAGTAAATGATGGAACAGTTTTACCAATCCTTCACTTAAACGGTGGAAAAATTTCTAATCCTACAATTCTTGCTCGTAAATCAGATGAAGAATTAAAATCTTATTTCCTTGGACTTGGATGAAATCCAATTTTTGTAACCCATAAAGAAAGTGAAAATCATTTAGAAAATCACAGCATTATGGCTAAGGCAATGGACCAAGCTATTGAAGAAATTTTAGCAATTAGAAAAAACGCTAGAAAACACTCAGCAAAAGAAGCCACTAGACCAAATTGACCAGTTATGATCGTTAGAACTCCAAAGGGTTGAACTGGACCTAAAACATGAAATAATGAAGCTGTTGAAGGATGCTTTAGAGCTCACCAAGTTCCAATTCCTGTTTCAGCTTTCAAAATGGAAAAAATCGATGCTCTTGAAGATTGACTAATGTCATACAAACCACATGAACTTTTTGATAAAAATGGAAAAATTATCAAAGAAATTAGCGATATTGCTCCAAAAGGCTTAAAGAGAATGGCAGTTCATCCAATTACAAATGGTGGTATTAACGCTAAATTATTAAAATTAGATGATTGAAGAAAATATGCTTTAGACTTCAAAAAGCCTGGCGAAATAAAAGCGCAAGACATGGCTGAAATGTCTAAATATATTGCAAAAATTATTACTGATAATAAGGATAATTTTAGAGTATTTGGGCCTGATGAAACTAAATCTAACCGTCTATTTAGTTTATTTGAAGTTACACAACGTCAATGACTAGAAAAAAGCATTCAAAAATACGATGAATGAATTAGTCCAGAAGGAAGAATTATTGATTCGCAATTAAGCGAACACCAAGCCGAAGGTTTTCTAGAAGGGTATGTTTTAACTGGAAGACATGGTTTCTTTGCTTCATATGAATCATTTTTAAGAGTTGTAGACTCAATGTTAACTCAACATATGAAATGAATTAAGAAATCATTAGAATTGAAATGAAGAGCAGATTTTCCATCACTAAACATCATTGCTACTTCAAATGCCTTCCAACAAGACCATAATGGTTATACACATCAAGATCCAGGAATTTTAGGTCACCTAGCAGATAAGCGTCCTGAATTAATTCGTGAATATTTGCCCGGTGATACCAACACTTTACTTGCGGTAATGGAAAAGTCATTTAAGGAAAGAAATGTAATTAACTTAATTGTAGCGTCAAAACAACCGAGAGAGCAATTCTTCACCGTTAAAGAAGCTGAAGAACTAGTAAACAAAGGTTACAAAGTTATTGATTGAGCATCTAACGTTTCTGAAAACGAAGAACCAGACATCGTTTTTGTTTCATCTGGTGTTGAATCAAACTTAGAATCACTAGCAGCAATCTCAATTATGCATAAAGCATTTCCAAAATTAAAAATAAGATATGTGAATGTTGTTGACTTACTAAAACTAAGATCGCCAAAAATTGACCCAAGAGGAATTAGTGACGAAGAATTTGATAAAGTCTTTACTACAGACAAGCCAATTATGTTTGCATTCCATGGTTATGAAGGTTTAATTCGTGACATCTTCTTTACCAGAAAAAATAGAAATCTAATGGTTCATGGATACCGTGAAAATGGAGATATTACTACAAGTTTTGATATAAGACAATTAAGTGATATGGACCGTTTCCACATCTCAATTGATGCCGCTAAAATGGTATACGGCGAAAAATCAAAAGCATTTGTTAAAGAAATGGAAAAGAAAATTGCCGACCATAAAGAATACATTAGAAATTATGGTTATGATATGCCAGAAATTATTGATTGAAAATGAGAAAATATTAATAAATAAAAGGCATATTTTATAGCAATTTTGATAAAATAGTATAAGTTTAATTAATATTAAGAGGATAGGAGCGCATATGAAAAAAGATATTCATCCAAAATATGATCAAATCAAAGCTACTTGTTCATCATGCAATTCTGAATTTACATTTGGTTCTACAGCTGATAAAGTTAGTCTAGATGTTTGTTCTAATTGTCATGCATTTTACACCGGTAACCGTAGCGATGTAAAGGCTAGAGGTCGTGTTGAAAGATTTAATAAAATATTAGAAAAATCTAAAAAAACTTCTAACTAAGAACTTTTAAAAAATCAGGTTGCCCTGATTTTTTTATATGCAATAATGAAATCCAACACTAAATCCAACATTGGTATTAGCATCGTCCCATTTTACACTAAAACCATCTTTAGTTTTGATTTCACCTTTAGCTGACGATAAAGATTTAGCAATACCGGCAGCCGCACCAATTCCACCAATTACAGCTGGGATGACAGAAAGAATTGTAGTAATTAGTGTTGTGATAGCAAATCCGCCGGAAATCGTTTTAGATTTAGTATCATCCATAGTTTTAAAATTTTCCATATAACCTCCTCATTTGAATGTTATGGTAATATTAAAACCTTATTGTTTATTTACGAAAAAAATAATAAAAAAATGCCAAATGAGTGGCATTTTATAAACTTCTTTTAAGTTGTTGATTCAAAGTTAACTTCATTAAAGTCTTCTAAATTTAATTTGGTATTGCTTTCCTTGTTGTTCTTCTTTGGAATTACCCAGAATGTCACAACAATAATTGATACCAGTGAGCTAATTCCACCAAATACCAGTCAGGCATCTGCGAAGTTAAATGTTCCGGCATCAGCTCATGGTAGATGGATAATGTCTCTAACTCCTCCTAAAGCCAAACGATCATACATATTTCCAAAGGCTCCGGCAGCAACCATTGCAAAAGCTGCGACAGTTCATCTAAAACTTTTATCCTTGAAAAAGAGTGTAACTGTTAATGTCGTTAGAATGATAAGAACAGTAACAAAATGAAGTGTTCACTCTGGCAAGCCAATTGAGATAGTGGTACCACGATGGAAAATTGAATGAAATATTATGAAATTACTTCTATAAACTTCATAATGGTTAGTAACATCAAGTTCTATAGCTCTATTATTAAAAATAAATTGTTTTGTTAGTAAATCAACTAATGTTAGTGCGGTGAATACTGCTAAATAAATTGCCAAATTGACTAAACTTGTTTTTCAGTTTTCTGCTCAGTACTTTCTAGTAAAAAATACTGGAATTTTAATTTTATTTTTCACTGATAACCTCTTTGCATCTTAGACATATTTCTAACTTGTCATCAAAATTTTCATCTTCAAAGTGGTTTCAACATCTTAAACATTTTTTGGAATCTTGCTTTTCCACTTTGTTTTCATCACCAAATTCAACTTTTGCAACCATTAAAAGTTTAGCCAGCGGAAGTAATTTAATTCATTTTACATCGGTTTTGATAGTAACAAAAGCCTCATTTTGACGCTTGATGGTTTGACTTTTAATTTTTTCTTCGATTAAACGGTAAATATTATTTTTGATTTCAAAGAAATCTTTTCATTCTTGCTCTAATTTAGTCGAAATAGTTTTCTTTTCTAAAAATGGTAGCATATGAACTGATTCTAATTTATTCGGAACATTGTAGTATTGATATATCTCTTCACATGTTACTGGCATGATTGGTGCTAATGCTCTAATTAATAAGTCAATTACTTTTGAGAAAATAAATTGAACTTGCTTTCTTTCATTATCAGTTTGTTTATTCAAATATAGAATGTCTTTAGTAATTGAAATGTAGTAGCTACTAAAATCAATAATAAAGTTATTTATATCTTTAATAACATTCACAAAACGATAATTCTCATAATAATCTAAAATAGTTGATTCTAAATTATTAATCCTTTCAAGCATCAAGGCGTGAATAGATTCAACGTTTACTTCTTGAAAATCATAATCAGAAATTGCACCCAACATGAACTTAACAGTGTTACGTAATTTTCGATATATTTCAACAATCTGATCTAAAATTTTATCATCAATAGTAACATCACCAGTATACTCTGAATTAGCAGCTCATAATCTTAAAATATCAGCACCATATTTTGAAATTACCATAATGGGATCAACGACATTCGCCTTAGATTTAGACATTTTTTGTCCTTTACCATCTAGTACAAAACCATGCGATAGTAGTGCTTTAAATGGGCTAGTATTATTTCAAGCAATTGAGTTAATAAGGGAACTATTAAATCAGCCGCGATATTGATCTGATCCTTCTAGATATAAATCATATGGAGCTGTAACACCATCAATTTTAACACTCATAGAAGTAGAGCCAGAGTCAAATCAAACATCCATAATGTCTTTTTCTTTGCTATATCCTAGGTTTCTGTATTTTTCAGGCAGAAGTTCGTCCACTTCTCTTTGATATCAGACATCAGTTCCATGCTCTTCAACTAAGTTGATGACATAATCAAAAATTTCATCATTGATAACTGGTTTTTTATTCTTATCGTAGAATATAATGATTGGCACGCCCCAAATTCTTTGACGAGAAATACACCAGGTTTCACGATTTTCTAACATTAAAGCTAGGCGTTTTTTGCTTCAGTCATTATAAGTTTTAACCTCATTTAGAGCGACAGCAATATTATTTTTAATTGGTTTTAGCGAAACAAATCATTGTGGTGTAGCACGATACATAATTGGTTTGTGAGTTCTTCAATCATGTGGATATGAGTGCTTAATCCTTTTGAACATCTTTAAAAGTCCATGTTCTTCTAAAAATTTTCCGATCATTGGATTAGCGTCATCATAGAAAACATTTTTAAATTGCAATGCTTTATCATTTAGCATTCCGTCATCTTCGACATGCATAATCTTTTCTAAATTATATTTATTGCCAATTATAAAGTCATCTTCTCCAAATAGGGGGGCAATGTGAACAAGTCCCGTACCCGATTCTAAATTAACGTGATGTCCAATAACAACAGGACATTCTAAATTATTAATTGGGCTTTTATATTTAGTTGATAGCAAATCACTACCGTAAAATTCCGAAATAACTTCAAAATTTTCTCACTTTGCGGCATTGACAAAAGAGTTTAGTAGTTCCTTTGCCATCACGTAGTTATTATTTTCATATTTAATTTTTAAATACTTAAATTTTTCATTTATAGCAACACCACTATTGGCAATAAGAGTTCATGGTGTAGTTGTTCAAATTAATAAATAATCATCTTTTGAAACAAAATTATTTCCTTCAATAATTTTAAATGCAACATATATTGAAGGTGAAATATGGTCAGCGTATTCAACTTCAGCTTCAGCCAATGCTGATTGTGAAGAAGGTGACCAATAAACCGGTTTAAGATCCTTATAAATTAATCCATCATTCACCATCTTTTTGAATAAACGTAGTTGATTAGCTTCAATTTTTTTATCTAGGGTAACATATATATTTTTAAAATCAGCCAGCAATAAAAGTTTTTGAAATTGTGATTTTTGAATATCAATTTGACTCAAAGCATAGTCTGTTGCAGCTTTTCTAAGTTCAATCGGTGAAAAATCCTTTGCTTGTTTTTTTGATTCAAGTAGCATTTTGTGTTCAATTGGAAGTCCGTGCGTATCTCAGCCTGGGACATATGGCGAGTAGTATCCTTGCATGCTTCTAAATCTAACGATAATATCCTTTAAAATTTTATTTAATGCATGTCCAACATGAATATTACCATTTGCATATGGGGGACCATCATGCAACACAAAAGGTTTATTGTTTTTGTTACGTTTTAAAATCTTTTGATAAATGCTACCTTCTAGTCATTTAGCAATATACTGTGGTTCTTTTTCTGGTAAATTAGCCTTCATTGAAAAATCAGTAAATGGCATTAATAAAGTATTTTTATAATCTTTTTTGTCTTCCATAATATTTACCCTTTCAAATAATATGTATGTTATTTTACTCTAAAGTTATAGCATTTCTAATTTTATAAGTAAATTGACATAAAAATATTATTTAATTATTAAATTTATAATTTTGTCTTTTAGATAAATTACTTTAACGATTTC
The DNA here is from genome assembly GCF_012934885.1 of Mycoplasma phocoeninasale. GTDB lineage: Bacteria > Bacillota_I > Bacilli_A > Mycoplasmatales > Metamycoplasmataceae > Metamycoplasma > Metamycoplasma phocoeninasale. The sequence continues at coordinate 76,895 of NZ_CP051480.1, forward strand.
TTTATCTTCTAATCATTTTGCAATTGAAGGTAGTTTTTTCACCTCCATTAAGACATCATCTTGATTCCATTCGGCTAGAATTTCAATCTGACCACGGGTCTTGCCATTAATTTGAATTCCAATAATTTTATTTTTAGTAATAATTTTCGTTTGATCCGGAAATGGTCAACTTTGGAATTCGGCAGGTTTTTCTTTTAGCATATGAAGCAATTCTTCTGATAAGTGGGGAGCAAACGGATTTAGTAGTATTGCAAAGATTTTCAGCGGATAGTGTGAATGTATTTCAGATTGAGCCGCTAGGTAATTAATGAAGACCATCATTTTGCTAATTGCAATATTGAATTTAGTATTTTCGATATTATCGGTGACATCAATAATTAGCTGATTAATATGACTATCTAATTCTGCCATCTCATGTGAAATTTTGATTTTTTGGTCGATCAATTTTAAAAAAGTATTGTAAATTTTTTCAAGTCAACGACGGATCCCGTTAAGCGAATCAACATTTCAAGATTTCGAATCAGTTATTGGTCCCATAAACATTTCATATACCCGTAGAGCATCAGCTCCCTGCTTTTCTATTAACTCATCAGGATTAATAACATTACCAAGCGATTTCGACATTTTTTGTCCATCTGTTCCTAAAATAATTCCTTGATTAATTAACTTCGCAAATGGCTCTTTAGTATTAACAATACCAATATCAAATAAGAAACGATGTCAAAAACGGGCATACAATAGATGCAATACAGCATGTTCTTGACCACCGATGTATAAATCCACTGGAAGTCAGTTCTCAAAGCGTTTTTTAGCTTCTTCTGAGTTTAACGGAACATAGCTGCCATCAGGATTTTTTAGCACATAAGCTAAATAATATCAACTTGATCCCGCTCATTGTGGCATAACATTATTGTCATGTCGAAATTTTTTGCCGTTAATCTCAACATTATTTCACTCCTTAATATTAGCCAATGGGCCTTCTGTTGAACCAGATGGTTTGATATTTTTTGCTTCTGGTAACTTCACTAATTCCTTCACTAAATAAATTTTATTGTCCTCATCGAATAGAACAGGAAATGGTTCTCCTCAATATCTTTGTCTTGAGAAAACTCAATCTCTTAGTTTATAATTGACTTTTTTGTTTACAACTTTTTGTATTTTTAGTTCTTCATAAATTTTTTCAGTGGCTTCATTTGCATAAAGTTCATTAGCAATATGACTATTAATATGAACACCATCACCTACAAAAGGTAAATTTTCCTCCATTACTTCTATTATTGGAGTAATTGTTAATTTGTATTTTTTAGCAAATTCAAAATCTCTCTCATCATGCGCCGGAACAGCCATAATTGCGCCAGTTCCATAACCCGGAAGAACATAGTCTGATACTCAGACAGGAATTAATTTCTTAGTTAGGGGGTGTTCAACATAACAACCCAATTCAACACCAGTTTTTTCTTTAGCGTTTTGCAATAGTTTGCGATCACTTTTTAGTTTGAAGCTCTCAACATATTCCAAAACATCCTCGAAATTTTTGCGACTAGTAATTTTATTAATCAAAGGATGCTCAGGATTAACAATAATCGCTGAAACGCCATAAATTGTATCTAAATGAGTAGTAAATGTTGTGATTTTTTCATTACTATTATGTACCTTTCATGTGACTTCATGACCAATGTTTTTACCAATTCAGTTTCTTTGCAATGATTTTAAATTATCTGGCCAATTAACTTCGTCTAGTCCTTCAAGCAATTTATCAGCATAAGCAGTTATTTTTAAAACTCATTGCTTCATTGGCTTTCTAATTACAGGAAAATTACCGCGTTCACTCACTCTTATTCCATTAAGTTCGATAATTTCTTCATTAGCTAAAACTGTTCCTAAACCCTCACATCAATTAACATCAACATTTTCAATTGCTGCTAGCCCTTGTTTATACAGTTCTTTGAATATTCATTGTGTTCAAACATAGAAATTCGGATCAGTTGTGTTAATTTCCTTCTCATAATCATATGAAAAGCCTAATAGTTTTAATTGACGACGAAAATTATCAATATTTTTTAAAGTAAAAGTGGCAGGGTGATTACCCGTTTTTAAAGCATACTGCTCAGCTGGCAAGCCAAAAGCATCTCATCCAATTGGATGGAGAACATCAAAATTATTTAATCTTTTATAACGACTAATAATATCAGTTGCAGTATACCCTTCTAAATGTCCAACATGAAGTCCAGATCCAGAAGGATACGGAAACATATCCAAAATATAAGCCTTTTTATTACTTCTTTCTTGGGTTTTAAATGATTTATTTTTTTCTCAATATGCTTGTCATTTTTTTTCTATTTCTTGGTGATTATACATAGAAATAATTTTACCCCAAAGTTAAATAAAAAAATAAAATAAAAACAGCCCAAGAAGCTGTCAATTATTACACTATGTGATTTGGCTGCCCTTGTTAGATTCGAACTAACGGATGGCGGTACCAAAAACCGCTGCCTTACCGCTTGGCTAAAGGGCAATATGGTGGAGGGGGAGGGATTCGAACCCCCGAACCGTTAGGAAGTGGGTTACAGCCACCCGCGTTTGGCCGCTTCGCTACCCCTCCATATAAATGCAAAAGAAATTATAATATATAATTAGTAATTTTTTAGTAAAAATTTTATTTTTTTAAGATGCTAATTGCAACCAAAATCAAAAGTTAATTATCTAAGAAATTAACCATTATAGCTAATAATACGACATTAATATTTACTAATTCACAATTTACTTTGTTTATTAATTTGCCAATTTTAAAATAAAAATGTGGATTTGTAGTAAATAACGCTTAAGTACTCTAATCTTATAAAAATAAGTTTTGATTCTGTATTTTAGATTAAAAAAGTGAGAATACAAAAAAATAACTAATAGTATATATATTTAATATATAATAGCAATTTTAAATAAACAAAGGAAAAATATAGGCAATTAATGATAAAATTTTTTTGAATAGGTAAATAAAAAATACTATAAATTTTCAAATAATTAAAATAATGTTAACAAATACAAATTGAAAAAAGTTATCGTAATACTTAAGACAAGTATAAATTTTTATAAACTAGATTAAGTAATTTTAATATACAGATAATAGTACTAATTTAAATGAAAAACTCGAATAACTATTTAAAATTTTGAACATTTATTTTGTAATCAAAAAATACTCTAATTTAATCTTGAAAAAGTTTTATCTTTAATAATTTAAAAATCAGTAATGAACGGTGGCTAAATTTTTGCAACCGTGCATAGTATGATAACTTTTTTAAATTTAAATCAAAATATATATCACAAAATAATACACAGAAAGGATATAAATGATTAACACATTAACTCTATCACCAACATTAACTTTACCAATAATCATTAGATCACAAAACTCTTTTAAAAGAGATATAACAATATTTTTATCAGCACTAATTCAAATTTTCTTTATTAGTTTTCTGCTGGCAGATATTATTATTTTTTCACAACCAATAAATTTACATCTTTTTGTTAACTACACGATATCTAAAATTTTACTAATATGTTTAGGGATCTTACTAAATTTCGCCCTAATTAATCCGTTAACTGATAATATTTTTCTAACAACAACGCAAAGCAATTACGAATCGCGTCAAAATAATTTATTGAATTATTTATTAGAAAAAAATCGTAAAAAAGAAAAACTATCTAAATTCCTAGTTGCACACTCATGAATAAATATCATTTGAATGGCTTTATATATAACAATGGCGCCAATTATCTTTTTGCTAATAAGAAATTTCGCCTTAGATTCGACACAGAATTATCTTAAAGCTTTCTCAGCTCTAACTTTAATTAGATTAGTTGTTTTTGATTATATAATATTACCCAATGTTTATAACCGTGCTGACTTCGGAGATAATGAAGTTAAATGCGGTAATATTTTGAATTATCTATGAATTAATTTAACAATAATTTCATTATATGCAACTTTTACGGTTTCATCTTATTTCAAACTTTCATTAGTGCCTAACATAGATATTATTTCATTGATTACAATGATTGTCATTCCAACATTTATTTTCATCATTTTATACATCACAAAAGTGGCTGCTATCTATTTAATGAATCGAAAAAAAATTAATGGATATGTTCATATTTCTGCCCTATTAATTTGAATTAATAAACCAGAGTAAAAATAAAAAATAAAATACTTTTCTTTTACTAATTTTAGATATAAAAAATTTAGCATAAATTTTGATAAAATTTATATAATCATTGTGACACTGCTAATTAACGGTAAAAATTACAGTAAGATCTCACTGATAAAACGATACCATAGCCTAATTTAGATATATAATCAAACCTAAAAAGCAGAAAGGAAAATCTATGATAATAAAGCAAAGAAATGAAGTATTTTTTTCTTTATATAATGAAATAATTACATCAATAAATTCATCTAGTGATATTTTGGAGCATGAAATTTCTCTAACAAAGAAATGGAAAAATTTTCAAAATATTGAAGAAAGTTTCGAGGATATTCAAGATAAACTGCTTAATGAAAGACAGCTTGTTGAAAAACTGATGCACTTAACCAACAAAATTATTTGATGTTTACAAATGGTTAGTCAACTTCATCAATATCCACAAAGTCCTAATAACCCGGAATATCGTGATGAAGAGGATGATAAATTTTTCAAAACTAAGAGCCTCGAAATTGACAAAATCATTGAATTTTTTAATAAAAATTCGCTAGAGTCTGCACATAGACATCTTAATAATGTAATTAATAGAAATGATGATTATCTATTAAGCTGAAATCAATATGCAATTATTATCAACAACTTTATGAATTGATTTATTTGAGGTATTATTCCAAACAAAATCAAAAATATATGCAAAGAAATCTTTGATAGACAATACTACTAAGAAGATGCCTTGTTGGCATTTTTTTAATGCCACATAACATTTTCTTCACCTAACAAAAAAAACTAAAAATTTGTTATAGTTATAAAACAATATGAGCTTTGATTAGTTCTGTCACAAAAATAAATAGGTATATAATTATTTATAGCAGTTTCTCTATTTTTAAGTACAAGTTTTTAGAAAGTGGGTTTTTTTATAATGTTGATTTGTAAATAAAAAAGTCAAGGACAATTATTGCCTTGACTTTTAATTTGCTAAACTTGCTCAGAACAATGTTTTGCCATGTTTTTATTTTTGTTTGCTGTTATCAGGCTCTTTTAGCATATTGGTAAAAGCATCTTTAGGAATATCTAATGTTTGATTTTTAATTATATCTTTTCCATATTTAGCTAATGGTTTAGCGAATGTATTGCCATTAGTTTCCATAAACGAAGGATTTGAAATCATAATTAGGTATTTTTCTAAGGTGTCAATGTATTTTCCACCTTCATAAACTAATTTAACATTACTGTTTTCTGGAGCAGCAGGATTTAAAGCAGTATAGCCGTCACCACCAACTACCAAAAAGTCATTTGTAACTACATAGTAGTATTTATTAGGATCGATAGCCTTTCCATTAATTTTTACCGAATCTTTTACTAATGATCAGATGTATTCATCTTTATTTGATCGTGGACTCTTTTGTTTTGTGGTTTTAGCTTGATATGAAACATTAAATGACCATTGTCCATAACCACCAGATCTTCCTTTGCTAATTGCATGTTCAAACACTTTTAATAAATTATCACCTTTTAGTTGAACGGCACTAATTCTATTACCAAATGGACTTAATGCTAATAAATCTTTTCTTAGCACATCCCCAACCGGTAAATCAGTTCTAATACCACCACCATTTGTTAGACCAATAACATTATCTAGTGTTCCTGGATCTTTATTTGTTATTTCAGTATTTTGCTCTCACGGCTTATTAGCGACAAATTCTCAAGCTAATGAGTCGCTGACTAGAACACCTAGTTCAGTTGCTTGAATTCTTCCTTTTCAATATGGAGTGCCATCAACTTCAACTGAGGTTGTATGTTCAAATGGAAGTGTATTGTTAAACACTTTAACTGAGTATTCTTTATCAAAATGTTTTTTGAGTTCAGAGATAAACAAGTCACTCGAATCATTTGTTGCAACAGTAATTTGGTTTATATCTCTAAGTTGTTGAGTTACGGCAACAATTTTTCCAGTTTTTGTATTGAATTCTAGTTCAATGTCACCCAAATATTTAGTATAAGCTTCTGTTTGGGTTATGTATGCTTCATCTTCAGCATTTCGATGAATTTGTACATAAGTATGACTGTGTCCATCAAGGATTAAATCTATGTCCTTAACATTTTCTGCTAAGTATTCAGATGTTCATTCTCTATTATTTCTACCAACACCTAAATGTGTTGAGGCAATTATAAAATTAACATCTGGGTGATCTTTTTTAATTTCAGCAATGGTTTCTCTTGCTGAAGTAGCTGGGTCTCTGAAATCAACTAAAACAGAATTGCGTGGGTGCGAAGTGTAGCGAGTATCCGGAGTAGTTAATCCCATGATTGCTACCTTAACATTATTTTCTAATGTTTTAATAATGTATGGCTTAAATACCCTTTTATTAACCCTTGATTGGTCATATCCATCTGGTTTGCCAGTTTCATTAGCATAATCACGTCAGTAAATATTAGCGGATATAAATGGCATGCTTCATCCGTTTTCTTCTTTTTCTGCTAATTGGTTTAATTTTAGGATGTGATCCAAACCATAGTCAAATTCATGATTACCAATAGCGATTGAGTCATAACCAACATATTTAGCAATTTTAGTTATTGTTTCACCTTTATCAACATCAGATAATGGTAGACCTTGTATTAAATCTCCGGCTGAGATTAATAAATCATAGTTTTTATCTTTAATATATTTAGAAGTTCTTTCCATTCCTGAAAAATTGTTAAATCTTCCGGCATCATATTCTAGTCTACCATGTTCATCATTAGTGTGAAAAATTTTAACTGTTTTGATGTCAGAAGTTTTTTCTAACCTTTTTAATGATTCGAATAAGTAATTTTGTAATTTTAACAATGGGTTAAGTTTTTTTCTCGCAACATCGTTTATATTAAAGATTTTTGCTTTTAAAGCGGCCAGTTTTTGTGTTTTTATCGTTTGTTCCTCTGTGCCTTTTGATACTTTTTCCATGTCTGCCATGGTAGCTTTGTATTCCTTGGCAAGATTATCTAAAAGTTGGTTATATTGATCCTTAGTTTGTTTGTATTCATTTCTAACTTTAGCAATTTCAGCTTCATTATGTGTTTTTGTTTCTGCTTTTTTGACACAACTAATAGCTGTCAATGCCAACACTGGTAGTGAAGCGGCGGCGGCAAACGCTATTGATGTCATTCTTAAAAATTTACGTTTCATTTTGTCTCCTTAATTAGTTAAATAATAATTATATAACAATTAGATTTTCGACTTTTAATAGATAGTAAAAAAACATAAAATAAACAATAAAGGACAAAATAAAATAAAAAAAATTAGGAGTTTCTGTCCTAATTTTAAATTCATTAATTTATTCCATATTTATTCTAGAACCAATAACTTTTGCCGCAATTGTTCCATCACTTGTAGCAGTGGTTATTTGTCTTATATCTTTTTCAACAACATCACCAATTGCAAAAATATTTTTGATTTTAGTTTCCATGTTTTTATCCACTTGAATAAAACCATATTTATTCATTATTTCCTTATATTCTACAAAGGCTGTAGCTGGCTTGAAGCCAACATAAGGAAAAACTGCTTTAATATCCATTTCTTGAACCTTACCATTAATATTAGCAACTATTGATTCAACCTTGTCGTTACCTTTTAACTCAAGAATTTTTGAATTTTCATGAATGACAATATTTTTAATTTTTTTAACATCGTCGATTAGTTTTTTCTCTGCGGTAATTCCATCACGAATAAACATATGAACTTCGGTAGCTACTGAAGCTAGAAATGGCGCTTCGTCAAATGCTGAGTTACCGCCGCCAATTATTGCACAAGGCTTACCAGAATAGATTGCCCCGTCACATATTGCACAATATGATACGCCACGGCCATTAAACTTTTCAATATTAGCCACATCAAGTGGAATCACATTTTTCATGCCCGAGGCAATAATAATAACTTTTGCTAGGTATTTATTGCCGTTTTCCAAGACAACTTCTTTTTCACAGTCACTAATATTATTAAGGCTTCTAACATTTCCAAAAATAAATTTAGCATGGTTAGCTCTAGCTTGGGTTAACATTCTATTTGAAAGTTCGACACCAGATACTAAATCAAAACCTGGATAATTTTCAATTTTTGATTGTTCTGGCATTTTTCCGCCAGGTACTTTACCTTCAATGAAAGCAACTGAGGCATTATTTCTTCCAAGATATAAAGCGGCAGTTAGGCCAGCTGGTCCAGCACCGATAATAATAACATCGAATTTTTCCATATAATCTTACCTTTTTCTCTATTCGGCAGTAGTGGTCACGTTTTCTCCACGTGAGTATTCTTTAAATGATTTAATTGTTGATCTCTTCTTATTTTTAGGTTCATAAACTATAAAATAGAAGTAACGGTGAGTTTTTTCATTTGCATAAACAGGGATTTTAAATACATTGTAATTTAATTTAATTACAAATTCAAATAATACAGTTAAAGCAATTCCGGTAATAATGTATAATGCTGAAATAACTTTATAAATGCCATAACTTCCATCCCGCAATGGCTCCATTCCCGAACGAATGATTCCATAGTATAGGATATATAGGGCTCCAGTTGTTCCTGGTCTTAGGAAATTTCATTTGTTTAAAATTCAAACAAGAATTATATATGCAACTAAGTTTGCAATTGATTCATATAAAAATAGTGGTAGACGGTATTGACCATCAATGAACATATGGTCTCTAATAATTTTTGGCAGAATTCTAAATGCTAGTGAACCTGGTTCCATGATTCCACCATATACTTCATGGTTAGCAAAGTTTCCTCAACGACCAATTGCTTGTCCAATCAAGACAGCAGGTAGAATAATTGAAAAAGCTTTTCTTAGATCAATTTTTTCACCTTTTTTTGAAAAAATTATGTATAAAACACAACAAATTGTGGCGGTAATAACTCCCCCATGAATCGATAGTCCGCCCCGTCAGACAGCAAAAGCATTGTATCATGCTCCATCAATTCACCTTCCATGTTCAATTAACTGCTGGATAACAAATACAGTTCTAGCTCCAGCTATTGCGGTTGGCAGCGCTATAAAAACAAGTATTGAAAATTTTTCAAACGAGTATTTTTCTCGTCTTCAAAAGTAATACACTGTTAATATAGAAGCTAGCATACCAATCATTATTAGCAACGAGTATACGTTTAGCGAACCAATTCTAAGTTGAACACCCGCAAAATCTTTTGGCATATTTTCTCCTTTTACATTTTACATTTGTAATATAACACTTTAAATTATATAATTAATTAAAAAAACTAGTCTAATATCAGTTTTAAATAATTTCCAGTGTATGATAAATCATTTTCAGCAACCTGCTTTGGAGTTCCTGAAGCAACAATTTTTCCGCCACCCGAACCACCATCAGGTCCGAGATCAATTATGTAATCTGCGCATTTAATTACGTCTAAATTATGCTCAATTACTATAACGGTGTCGCCGTTATCAACAATTCGATTTAAAACATTCAATAAGTTTTGGACATCATATGGATGAAGCCCGGTTGTTGGCTCATCAAGAACATAAAGTGATTTGCCAGTTGGTTTTTTTTGCAAATAAGTTGCTAATTTAATTCTTTGGGCTTCACCACCACTTAAAGTAACAGCATTTTGACCTAATTTTATATAGCCTAGGCCAACATCCATTAATATTTGTAGTTTTTGCTTAATATTAGCTCGATTTTCAAAAAAGTTAAAAGCCTGCTCGACTGTCATTTCAAGCACATCATTAATAGTCTTATTGTGATATTTAATTTCTAGAGTTTCTAGATTATATCTTTTACCATCACAGTGATCGCATGTTACATAAACATCAGGTAAAAAATGCATCTCAATTTTTATTAGTCCGTCACCCTGACATTTATCGCACCTTCCACCTGGAACATTGAAAGAAAACCTAGAACGAGTGTAGCCACGAATTTTACTTTCTTCAACTGAGGCAAAAATATCACGAATATCGTCAAAAACGCTTGTGTATGTTGCTGGGTTAGATCTTGGTGTTCTACCAATTGGATTTTGGTCAATTTGAATTAACTTATCAATATTAAGTTGTCCAGAAATCTTCTCTTCTCTTCGAATATCATATGTTGAACTATTCAAATATTTATTTAAATTAAAGACTAATTCTTCATTGATTAAACTCGATTTACCGGACCCGCTAACACCAGTAATAGCAATAAACTTACCCAATGGGAAAGTAGCAGTAATTTTATTCAAATTATTGGCAGTGGCATTTTTAATTTTTAAAACTTTACCGTTTCCTGATCTACGAAATTTTGGTGTCTCAATTTTTAATTTTCCTGATAAATATTGGCCGGTGATACTATTAGGATTATTAATTATTTTTTCAAGGTTTCCCGTCTCAACAATTTCACCACCATGCTCTCCTGCTTTTGGACCAATATCAACAATAAAATCAGCTTCTCTTATTGTGTCTTCATCATGCTCTACTACTATTAAACTATTTCCTAAATCAACCATTTTTCTTAGTGAATTTAGAAGTTTTTCATTGTCTTTTTGATGCAAACCAATTGATGGCTCATCAAGAACATATAAAACTCCAGTTAAATTTGCTCCAATTTGGGTTGCGAGTCTAATTCTTTGAGCTTCTCCTCCACTTAGGGTTTCGGCCTTTCGATTCAAAGTTAAGTACTGTAAACCAACATTTATTAGAAAAGTCACCCGATGCTTTAACTCATTTAAAATTAATAGGCTGATTTCCTTTTCGATTGAAGTCAATTTCAAAGTATTTAATATTACAAACAGTTCTTCAATAGATTTATTGCACATTTCATAGATATCAAAATTGTCAATCTTAACAGCAAGGGCATATTTATTCAATCGCTTAGAATTACACAATGAACATGGCAGATCCCCTAGATATTTACCATAATATGTTCGAGCATCATTAGAATTAGTTTCTCAGTACTTTCTCTCAATTTTGCTAACAACGCCTTCGATAAATTTATTTCTTTCGAAACGGTTACCACTTTCAGAGATCATAACATAGTGAACTTCCTCCACTGAGCCATATTTAATGATATTAAGTTCAGATTCTGTGAATTCATTAATCGGTTTATCTTTATCAATTTTATAAAATCTTAGAAGATTCTCAAACTCTTGTCATTCTAAGTTGGATGTGTTCATAAAGTTTTTATAATATTTAAGCGCACCTTGATTAATTGATAAATTATCATCAGGGCAAATTAAACGGAAATCAGCTTTTTTGATAACACCTAAACCCTTACACTCTGGACACATACCATTTGGTGAATTAAAAGAGAATAGTCGCGGTTCAATTTTAGGCATTTCGAAATCACCATATTCACAACTATGATTTATTGAATACATGTTTTTTTCTTTGCCAACTGCTTCAACAGCAATTATTCCGTGACTATATTCCAACGCCATTTCAATTGCCTCGGCAACACGTGACCTAATTTCTGACGATAAAACAATTCTGTCGACAATTAACTCAATTGTTCAATGCTGATTTTTATTTAAGTTTATCTCTGTATCTAAATTTATAATTTCATCATTGATTTTAACTCTTAAAAAACCGTCACGTTTTAATTTTGCAAGTAGAGTTTGATGTGATCCCTTTTGGTTAATTACCAGTGGTGACAGAATGTAGATTTTCTCGCCCTCGGGATATTTATAAATACTTTCTAAAATATCTTTTGATTTTTGAGCTGTGATTTCGATTTTGTGTTTAGGACAAAACGGTTTTCCGACACGTGAATAAAGTAGTCGAAGATAATCATATATTTCAGTAACTGTTCCGACAATACTCCGTGGATTATTATGAGTAGTTTTTTGTTCAATGGAAATAGCAGGACTTAGGCCATCAATACTCTCAACATCTGGCTTTCTTGCCCCGCCAAGAAATTGTTTAGCATAGTTTGATAAACTATCAACATATCTTCGGCGTCCTTCCTCATAGATTGTGTTAAATGCGAGGGAGGATTTTCCTGATCCACTTAATCCGGTGAATACAACGAACTGATTTCGAGGAATTTCCAAACTTATATTTTTTAAATTATTTTCTTTTGCACCCTTGATTACAATTTTCTCATTCATATCCTTATTTAATAACAAAAATTAGACATTAATGCTATTATTCCTTTCCAAAATTTCGCTAAGTTTTTCTGTTTGATTTTTAATTATTTCTTTAATAAATTTTATATATTTTTTATCTTTTACACAACTTGTATTTTTAAACTTAAACTTCTCGAGTTTTTTAACTCATTCAATATGTCTTGGTCTCGCAAATTTATATAATTGTACATCAAAAGATTCATAAAAGGCGGTTAATCTTTTTGAATAATTTTCTAATTGCTGCATGCCAATTTTATTTTGGTAAATTGGAAAATCATATGCTAAACTCTTATTAAAATCAAAAATAGGAGCAGGTTTGACAAAACTATCACTTTTTGTATCATATAAAAGTCCAAAATTACCTAAATTACGGTCCATATTAAAAATTAGGGCATCAAAAACCATCAAATCCTCATAGTTTTCTTGACCATATAATTCAATTAATTTTTCTTCGAGGTTTTCTCTGTTAAAAATTAGCTGAGAAAAAGGAAAATAATTAGTTAATTTTGAACAAAAGTTTCGACATTTTGTTAGCAATTTATTATCATGTTCAACAAGATCATATCTAACACTGTTTTTAAACAATAGTTGTGCCACTTGTGATGAAAAATATTCGGCAAAATTGCTATATAAATATTTGTCATAAAAAGCAATAGGAGCCTTTAGTAAGTATATTTCATTATTAATCTGATTTCATGATTTTATTGCCTCACCATTTGTAAATCAATCAGGAGAATATAAATCTTCTGGCTTCTTAATTGTGGGGTTTTCACTAAGCATCTGTAAAAATAATTCATTTTTAAAATGATCAAAACAATTTATATCATCCCATTTTAATTGGCTGCCAACTCGACATATCCATAAGTTATTATTAACGTTTAACCCATGAAACTTTTCATATAAATAAAACTCATCACCAATATTTTTAAATAATTTTGAATAGTTATGCCTTGACTTTGGAATAAAGTTATGCAATAACAAAAAATCCTTTAAATCTTCGTAGTTAAAGTCTTGAAGATTTTTAGGAATAAATGCATAACATTTCATGGTGGTATTTATTTTAATGTCTTTACTTAAAGCATCGTATGAAAACTCTAAACAAATTTCATCTTTATATTTTAAATAATATCTTTTATTTTTCATTTTGATTAGTTAATTTCAGGATCTGTTTCTTCAGTTTTGGTCGTTATTTTTTCCGGTTTTTTAGCTTCTTTTTTGATAGCTACATTAATTTCTGGTTCTGATTTTGCTTTAGTTGGCTGTGATTTTTTGCCCATAACCTTGTGTAGTGCGTCCATCAATGATTTTTCCATATTAATTGGTGTTTCAAATGATGGTAGAGTAAATGATTTGAATTCTTCAAATGTTTTCTTAAAGTATTCTTCCATTTCTGAGTCATTAATGCCCATTGACTTAGCAGCATCATACAAATCTTTTACCATTTTTTCTAACGAACCCATGGGGTCTTCAAAAATATTTTTATCACCAAACATTGACGATTCGCTAAACACATTTTCATATTCATCTTCTTTTTTAGCTTTATTTGTTTCTGGTTTTTGATAAATTTCAGAAAATATTTCAGCATCATTAAGATCTTTAATTCATAGTTTATCGCCCAATTTGTCTCTAAGTTCAATAGGAAAAGATAAGTCACCAGTCAAATGATTTTTAACATTTTGAGTGAAATTTTCAAAGTGTTCAAACTTGGCTATTTTTGGCAATTTTTCTGGTAAATCTACCTTAGTTATGTTAAATTTTTCTAAGAGCGTTTCGCCATATTTACTTTCTAATTTCAAGTTTTTTTCAAGAAATTTAGCATTGGATTCAAGTAATTTTGGAAAGATTTCAGAGTAGAATTTCTTAACATTTTCATTAAGATTATTAACTGTAATATTCAGTGAACCAATGTTTCCATTTTTTAGTAATATGTTATATCTAAAGTCAGCAATAGTTCCTTCTGATAAGAACTTTAAATATAGTATCAAAGACTCATATTCGTAAATGAAACTATAGCTGCCATAATCTGAAAATGTTATGTTTTTATCAAATAGAACAATTTTCTGCTTTCCGATTGAGAATCAGCTCTCTGATTTTAACTTCTTCAAACCAAAAATACTATCAATAAAATGTGCTAAATCAACAAAGGTAAGGTTATCACTGATTGCCATTTCAAGACTGTTTTCAAAAGTGTAAATTGGTTTAACACTGATAATATCAAAACTAAATGGGTCAACAATCTTATCCCCACTCGATATTTTTAATAGGTAATTTTTTCCTAAACGGTTAGTTATCATTATTTTTCTCCTTTACCATTGCTAAAATTATGCAACATGTATTTTTTAACTATATTTTTAACACGATATAAATAATCTAAGATTGCTTCACCTAGCCCATTTTGTTCAACCGCGCTAGTAAAAAAATGAGCAATATCTAATAATTTTTGCGAAGAGTTAGCCATAGCATATGAATAATTAGTTATCGGCATCATTGATAGATCATTATTACTGTCACCTATGGTCATTACATCCTTGATACTCTCATTCAAGTAAACATTTTCCATTAGCCATTTAATAGCAGAACCTTTATTAACATCTTTTGGCGAAATTTCAACATTAGAAGATGTTTGCACCATTGATACTGAACCAACTCTACTGATGTGGTCATAAATTTTTTTGGCATAGCTTTCATCTTCAATGCTTTCAGTTGAATAGAATTCAATTTTAACTGGCTCAATAAATTCATTATTATAAAGTTTAGGTGTATTCATAAGTTTATCTTTACTTACAAAGTGATATGATGAAATTTTTTCAACTGTTGAGAAGTCATTTGTTAGATAATAATATTTTTCATTATCTCAAAATAAAACTTGGCATTTAATTTGTTTTGCAAGTTCAATTAGCTGTTTTAGTGAATCAAATGAAATTGCTCACGACTTGATAATTTTTTTTGATAGCAAATCATATATTTGCGCTCCTGATGATCCGATTAAATATCGTGCTTTTAGAGTATCAGACAACAGAAACATTCTCTCTTCAACCGGATTTCCTGTACAAATATTAAAATCAGCACCATTATCAATGGCAAAACATACATCATCTTTGGTGTCGGATTTTAAACTAAAATTACTGTAAATTGTTCCATCGACATCTGAAAATATGATGGGTTTTTTATCATTTGCACTCTGTGACATTATTTTCTCCTTTTTTGGCGTTTTTTTCTTATATATATGGCAACAAAAATGTAAATTATTACTAAAGCAATCGCAACTGGAGGAATGATATAAGATAGTAAATCAAAGGTTGTTGTTTCTTTTGATTTTTCAACATTTAAATTAAATTCCCCAAGAGGTAAAAATACATTTCTAATTGCGTAGTATTTAGCCATAAAATACTCTTGACTATTTAAATCCTTAACCCTTTCATCTTCAGATATTGGAATTAGACTAAAGTTTAATAAAATATTAAGATTTTGGCTAGCAGTTCGCAGTCTTATTTTAAAATTTTTATTAAAAAATTCTAGTAAATTGTTTTCAGCAAGTTTCTTATAAAAACCTTTGTTTTGGTCAAAAATAAATTCTTTGTCAATCTTTTTAGCTGGCTCAGAATCACCGGGACCAAAATTCCATTTTCTTAAATAGTCCCTATAGTATTCATCCTGTTTGAAATTAGTTAGTTCTTGTGGAAATTTGCTACTATCTAGATCTGACAAGTTTATTTGATTAAATCAATTAATGACTTGCTTATATTTTTCTTGGTCATGTGGCGGGATAGGAACCGTATTTGGGTCTTTTGAACAAGATGCTGCTATCGGCGCGATAGTTATGACTGTAGCAGCCGACACAAGCCCTAAAAAAAGTTTATTTTTTTTTCTCATATTTATCTTATTATTTTACTAGAATAACAATCAATAATAAAAATATTTGTGAAAATAAAGTTATTAGCAGTGTACTTTATTTTCGCTCATGCAAATTCTTTTTTTATAAATACTATAGTAAAAAAGATGCAATCACATTGCATCTGAAATTTTAAACTTGATAATTAAAAAACTCTAACCTTAATCATTTTGTTGATTAATATAGTCAATAACTTCATCAACTTTGTCAAAAGTATCAATGATAAAACCTGATGAACTAAAATGGCCGCCGCCACCAAAATGTTTAGCAATTTTTGAAACATTAATATATGATTTCGATCTAATTGAGCATCTGATGTTACCATCTTCTTTTTTCATGAATACAATTGTTACCTCAGTGTTACTTAAATCTGTAACTTTTGCAACTAGCGGTCTGACGACGTCGTTTTTAATGCTTTCCTTTAGAATTGTGTAGGTTGTATTGCCTTTTTCTTTAATATTTTGGATTGCCTTAATAATCTGTGAATTCTCTTCTTCATTGGCATGCATTGACATTAGCAATTTGTTGTAATCCAAACCTTTTTCAAGTAGAAATCCCATATTATAAAAAGTTTCATCGCTAATGTTTCTTTCTTTAAAATATTCGGTATCTGTTACAATCGACATTGCTAATCCCTCTAAACATTTTTCATTGGTTTTTAAATTTAGAGCTTTCACTAAATTTACAATCAGTTGTCCAGTTGCTGGTCAATTATCACCGCCGATTTCAAATAACCACTTATTTTCATGGGGATGATGGTCCAATTTTAGTGATTCTTCTGTTACAATTCTCTGATCAAAAATTCTTGATTTAGTTGATGTATCGACCACAATCTTCAATGATTTATTGAAATACTCGTCACTCACTAAAGAAATTGGCTCATCAATAATAAATTGCAGATTTCTTGGATAATCACCGCCTGAGATTCTAACTTCTTCAACATCGCTGCAATTTAGTTTAATTAATTCTCTTAAGGCAATGGCAGAACCCAGTGTATCGCCATCTGGCTCAATGTGTGTGCATAAAGTTATATACTTTGATTTTTGCACATAGTCTCAAAATTGTTCAAATTGTGTTTTCATCTGTTTATACCCCCGAAAAAGATTCAAGATATTTTTCACCAGCAATATTAGCCGATTTTGAAGCAATTCTATGTCGCTTAATAAATTGAAATCTTTTAATTTCTTTTGAAATATTATTTTTAGTTTTTCTGTAGGCATCAGCTTTTATTTTTTTTAAACTATTGACCAATTCACGGTACTTATGCTTAAATGCTAAATGATATGCCTTTTCTTCTAATACAATTTTAGAATAATTTTCTAAATTTAATGATTTATTCCTATTAAAATCAGCTAACACTTTTAATTTTTCCAGATTGTATTTAGCTACTAAATAATTAGCATATTTAATTTCATATAAGAATTTTTCTTCATTAATTAAACTAACTGCTAGTGCCTTTAAGAAAGTAGACTTATTCATTTGTTTTTTAACCCATGAATTTTCAGAAAAGAAATATCCTTTAATTAATTTGTTACGAATCAAATTAGAAATTTGCTCAATAATTAAAACCGTAATAATCGTAAAAATCAAATAAGAGCTTAATTTATCTCAGTCTTGGAATTGCGAAGAGTAAATTGATATTTGAAAACCAAAATTACTTGCTCCAACTGCTCCGATAATAACCGTTGTTTTAAAATTAAGTTCAACGCGGTAAAGGAAATTAGACAAAGCTTGTGGTAAAATCGCTTTAACAACTCCGTAATAAATCTTTTGGAATCAAGAAGATCCTAGAGAATCCAATGATTGAAAAACTTTATTTGGAATTTTTTCAACTGATTCCATCACTAGTTTTCCGAGCATTCCAATTGAGTGAAATCCTAACGCTAAAGCCCCAGCAAAAATTTTAGAGTCCTTCGACAGAATTAGAAATAATAAAGCAAATGTGAATGCTGGAATTGCTCTCACAGTAATAATAATTAATTTAAATGGATAAGCAAAATATTTATTAATATTTTTTGCCGCTAAAATTCCAATAACAAAAGCGAAGATGAAACCAATTACTGTGGCAGCAAAAGCCACCAGCAGAGCTTCCATACCCAAAACAACTGGATTAGTTTTGGTGTTTGTCCATGTTTGAAACAAAGTTCAATCTGGATTGAATAATTTAGATATTCCAACCTTAAATTGTCGAATTTTAACCGCGTTGCCAAGTGATCAGCTAATTTGCGACAGCGAAGCAGCAACTAATGCCAATAGCGCTACTGCAAAAATAATCTTCCAAATATAGGTTTTTGGCTTTTGCGACTTTAATGATTTTACTCTTTCTTCATATGGTAATTTTTCATCAATATTGGGATGTTTTGCTGAAAATTCCAAAAAGTATTTTTTGATTAGTGAATTAACAAATTCCAACAAGACCATAAATGACACTAAAATTCAAATAACTATTGACATATGAGAGTAATTATTGATTGTTGCATAGTTATCTGCTAATAATTCACCAATTGTTGAAATCCCAACAATTGACAAAATAGCAGCGAAACGAATAACCATTTCAAATGAATAAAATCCATATGAAAATATTCTTTTAATCAGGTACGGAAATATTGATGCTTTAAAGGCAATAATTTTCCCATTGCCAATTGATTGAATTCCAGCATAAGCTGAGACATCATAAGTATCTAAATCTTCATATAGTCATTTTGACATAATTGAGGCGACAAAGATCGCAATTGATATTGTTGCCGCTAAGCTAGATGAGAATAAAAATCAAAAAATAAATGCAAATACTACTGGAGGAACAGCTCTAATAATTGACATAATAAAACGTGATGGGTAATATATGAACTTATTTTTTATAAAATTTCTTGCGCTTAGTAAAGCAACCGGAACGGAAATAATAATTCCTAACAGTGTCCCTAAAACCGAATAGGAAATTGTTCTTCATAGTAGTTGTAGTGATCTTAAAAAAGTTTGATAGGGAGTTATTTTTGCCGAACCAATTTGAATAACTTTATTCACTTCGAAAAAATTACCGATTGATTTTCAGAATTTAGTTCAGTTTTGAAAATCAGGCCTAATTAAGCTAATAATTAGCGAAATCAAAACTAGAGCAACTAAACTTCACAAAATTTTATTTCAAGGAAATTTTTTTACTACTTTTTGGCCATTGATATCAATAAATTTAGGTTGAAAATAGTTAATGAATTTTTGAAAATTAAGAGTACTTTTGTACTTAATTTTTTCAGTGTTACTTTTCATCCATACCTCGTGTTAGATCATCAATTTTTTTTGAGATATCATTATGAATTATTTTTCTTTTTCGTTTATTTTCAGCAAATTGTTCTTTGTCAAATTGTTCTAATTTATCACCATAAATTTCTTTCAATTTGTCTAAATTAACTTTATCTCATGAATCATTGAAAATAATTTTACCCTTCTTAACTCCAATAATTCTATCGGCATATTGCAATGCCAAATCAACGTGATGTAGATTTGCTAAAATGGTGATTTTATCTTGCTTATTAGCTAACAAGAAATCATCCATAACATTTTTTGCCATAATAGGATCCAATGCTCCTACAGGCTCATCAGCTAAGATAATTTTTGGTTTCTGTGCTAACGTTCTGGCTAGTGCTACCCTTTGCATCTGTCCACCACTTAGATTATTAGCTAAATCATAGGCATTTTCTAAAATGTTAACCCTCGCTAATGATTCATAAGCAATATCAATATCTTTTTTTGAATAAATACCAAATAATGCTCTAAATCAGTTCATCTGCGGCAAACGAGCTGCTAGTACATTTTGAAAAACCGAAACATTTTCTATTAAATTATAATTTTGAAAAATTATTCCTATCTTAGTTCGAAATATTCTAAGATTTTTACCTTTTAAATTATTCACATCATAAGGACCAACCCTTAAAGACCCAGATGAAATTGTGTTAATTTTGTTAACCGTTTTTATTAGTGTTGTTTTCCCCGCACCCGATAGACCAATTATTGCGACAAATTCTCCTTGTTTTATTGTTAAATTAATATTGCTTAACCCCTTTGTTCCATTTGGATAAATTTTTCCAACATCATCTCACACTATATCCCAATTTTCTGAATTGTAGTTTATTGCTTTGTTTTCCATATTACTACTTTATAAATGATTCAAAGCCATCAAAATGTTTTTTAAATCATTGCTCTGGATATATGAAAGAGGCTGATGATGTTGTTGAAGTATAACCGTATATAATCTCACTTTTAACATCATCCCATTTTAATTTTCAGTTCGATCCCTGCTCTTTTAGAGCTTTTTGAACTATCTTATAAATTTCTGAATCAACATTGGCAAATATATAAGAGCGATAGTATCCAACCTTTGGAAGATTTTCTCCTTTGGCAAGACTGTCAACAACATCTTTAAGTTCTTTAGGATATCCTTCAACAATTGCTTTTGGATTTTTAGAACCATCGACATTGATATAAAGTTCTTTATCTTTGTTAGTAGCATTAAAATTTTTATAGTTATTAATGGCATCCACAAGTAATTTTTCATCATTTGAAGTAAACTTTGGAGCTGAAGGATTTGCTGCTGATGCATATGGATCGATAATTTGAACATCTCTTCCAGCTTGTAAAATAAAACTAGAATCTCCTGAGTGTTGAGCTCATGTATCAACTGGCAAAAATGCCAAATCATATGAACCTGAGGCTAATGATTGTGCCGCAGCATTATAGTCAGTTGCAACAGAAATATCGAAATTTAACTTTAACGTTTCATTAAGATATTTTTGTAATTTGGCTGTTGCTGATGATACTAGAGTGGCATCTGATGATGGAATAAATGCCACTTTAAATGCTTTTTTATTTTTAGCAGTAATTTTGTCGCCATTCATCTCAAAATATTCATTACCATTTTCTAATGTCTTTGGATAAGCTTTCTTTTTATCTCCTACTGAGTTATATGAAATTTCACTATCAAGAGCCACCTTTGAATAACCATCATGGTTATAAATTTTAAAAATACTATTAATTTTCCCTTTCTTATCCAAATAAGTTAGTGAACTTTCTTTACCTTCTTTTGCTTGTTTTTCTGCCTCATGAACAGTTTTAATGAACAAAGTTTGAATTGCTTCAATGTCACCTTTTTTTAGACCATCACGAGCTTGGATACCATCATTTGAAATATAATCAGTAGCTCCGATTGCTACAATTTTATTTTCAAATTCTCCAGCATAAAATCTCGCATCTGCTCAAGCTCCTGCCAATGTTATGGATCCGTTAGCTAACTTTGACATAGAATCAGAATATCCCGATGTTCCAATTACCGAGCTTTCTGAATTATTTGTACAGCTAATCGCCAATAATGGTGTTGTTGCCGCAATAATTGATATAGCTAAAAACCCAGGCGCTATAAATTTTTTCTTTTTCTTAATATTCATACTTTTCCCTTTTTTATTTTGTTTTTACACCGAAATTATAATAAAAAAAAATTTTTATTAAGTCAATTTTTTATGGTTTTTTTGACAAAAAATTAATGTTAAAAAATGAGAAAAATATTATACACAATAAAAGAAAATATCGAGATTTTTTGCTAAAAATTTAAGAAAAAAATGTCGCATAAATGTGCGACATTTTAATAACTGTAATTTTATTATTTAATAATTTTTGTTACTGATCCAGCACCAACAGTTCTTCCACCTTCACGGATTGAGAATTTAGTTCCTTCTTCAACAGCAATTGGAGCTATTAAAGTAACATTTAATTCAACGTTATCCCCTGGCATAACCATTTCACGTCCTGGTTTAAATTGAACACCACCAGTAACGTCTGTTGTACGGAAGTAGAATTGAGGTTTATAGTTTTGGAAAAATGGTGTGTGACGTCCACCTTCTTCTTTTTTAAGAACATAAACTGTAGCTTCAAATTCAGTATGTGGAACGATTGTTTTTGGTTTAGCTAAAACTTGTCCACGTTCAATTTCGCTTCTTTCAACACCACGTAGTAATAAACCAGCATTATCTCCAGCACGAGCTTCTTTTAAGTTTTTACGGAACATTTCAATTCCAGTAACAACAGTTTTCTTGGTTGGGTGTAGACCAACAATTTCAACTTCTTCGTTTAATTGTAGAACTCCACGTTCAACTCTACCAGTTGCAACTGTTCCTCTACCAGTAATTGTAAAGACGTCTTCGATAGCCATTAAGAATGGTTTATCAGTTTCTCTTTTTGGTTCATCGATGTATTCATCAATGCTGTTCATTAATTCCATAATGTTTTCTTCATATTGTGGATCGCCTTGTAAAGCTTTTAAAGCTGATCCAGCAATAACTGGAGCATTATCTCCATCGAAACCGTATTCTGATAGTAATCCACGGATATCCATGTCTACTAATCCAACCATTTCTTCTCTTTCATCATCTTTAAACATATCAATTTTGTTTAAGAAAACAACGATTTTTGGAACACCAACTTGTTTTGCTAGAAGAATGTGTTCACGAGTTTGTGGCATAGGACCATCTGTTGCAGCAACAACAAGAATAGCACCATCCATTTGAGCAGCACCTGTAATCATGTTTTTAACATAGTCAGCGTGGCCTGGACAGTCAACGTGAGCATAGTGACGTTTTTCTGTTTGATATTCAATGTGTGAAGTATTAATAGTAATTCCACGTGCTTTTTCTTCTGGGGCATTGTCAATAGAAGCATAATCTCTAGCTTCTGATAAACCTTTTTTAGATAAAACTGTAGCAATAGCCGCTGTTAAAGTAGTTTTACCATGATCAACGTGTCCAATTGTACCAATATTTACGTGTGGTTTTGAACGGTCGAAATCTAATTTTGCCATATTATTCCTTTCATTTATAAATTTTATTTTGTTAATAATAATTGTGTATTTAAGATATTAAATCTTAGATTAAACGCGTTTAACCAACCTAAAGCATAGTCTTCCATCTATGTCCTGTCCAATTGCGTTCTAAATATAATAATAGCAATATTAATTTTAACAAAAAAAAATTTTTTAAGCAATTATTATTTTTAATTAATAATCTCATTATTCTATTATCGAATTTTTGTATAACAAAAATAATGAATAATTATCTTAAATATAATGCAATTATAAACAAAAAAATAAGGTCGCCCTTACTTTTTTTACAATAAATAAATAGAATGGTGGCAAAGAGCTATTACCTAATAGAATACTGAGTAAACGATTTTACTCATTAAACAAACAAGGAAACAGGGTTAATAAAAAAGGTAAAAATAATTTATATTGAAATACGTTCTAATGTTATTTTTATATATCATTATTCTTAAAACAAACTACATACATATAAGAAAACAATTTAAAATGACAATTAACAAATTATAAGTGTTAAATAAATAAGAAACACACACACACACAATAGTATACGTTTATAAATTATAGGATTAAAAAATAATTGTATAGGTAATAACTTTTGCCAGCACAAGAAATCATAAAATATATCACAATTTAAGAAATAAAAAAATGTGCAATATTCATCAATGTCTTGCTCTATAATTATATGACTAAAATTCTAAATTTTAATAAAAATTTATCTTTTTTAGTACCTTATTCCGAGTCTTTAAATATGTCAACTAAAGACTCTTGTAAATTATTAATTGGAACTGGTGCAAATAGGCCATTTCTAGCTAGAGTTATTCCACCATTTTCCTCGCTAACCACAATTGTTATGGCATCACATAGTTCACTAATTCCCATTGCAGCACGGTGTCTTGCTCCATAACGGTTATCAATTGATTTTTTAGTGATCTTATAGTATGTGGCAGCATAGTATATTTTATTATTACGAATTATAATTGCTCCATCATGTAGAGGACTATGTTTATTAAAAATCGAAATAATTAAAGACGATGAAATATTGGCATCAATAATTACCCCATCGGTTCTTAATAAGTCAAGATTGTCTTTGTTTTCGATAGTAATAATGGCCCCAGTTTTATTTTTTGAGAGATATTCAATTGCCTCTTTTAATTGGTAGATAATACGAATTTTTGTTGATTGACCTAATGATTTTTTGGCTGTTTTGTTTTTATTCAATGATTTTATTAGAATAACAATGTAATTTGCGACAATAACGAACGCAATAAGCACTACAATTGCTAAAACGGCAATAAGCATAAATCTATCACCATTTATTAAGGCCAACAATAATAAGTAGCATGAATATTACTATTGCAGCAATACCAGCAATAATTAAAATTCGATTTCTAACCGAGATTGGACGGGCTTTTTGTGCTAAAGGTGAATCAGATCAATTTTTAAACTCAATGTAATTTTCATATTTAGAAGTAATTTTATATTGACGTTTTGATATATCTTTTCGAATATTTTCGTTTTTTTCATCCATGATCTTCATTCAGCGAATTTGTTGAAATAGCGCATATAGCTCGGCTTCTGAATAATTTTTTGCGAATTTCGCAGTTTTTTTGAAAGCATGAAATTCATTTATTAAAAGAGACAAATTATCTTTTTCAGGATCATATGTTAAAGTTCTTGTGTCCTTTTGTTTTTGTGCGTTTAATATTTTTGCCATGTTATCTCCATACGTTAATTATAATACTCCTACAAACTAAAAAAACAACGCATTTAGTTTATAATTAATACAATTATATTAGATAAGGGAGAAATATGAAAAAAACTATCAAAGACATTCAACTAAAAAATAAAAAAGTTATTTTGCGAGTTGATTTTAATGTACCAATTTCAGATGGTCAAATTACAAATACAAAAAGAATCGAAGCAGCGCTTCCAACTATTAAATATCTTTTAGAACAACAAGCTGCTATTATTGTTTTATCTCACCTAGGCAGAATTAAAACCGAAGAAGATAAGAAGAATAAATCATTAGCTATTGTTGCGAAAAAATTGTCAGAATTAATTAACAAAGAAGTAATTTTTGTTAATGAAACTCGTAGCGAAAAAGTAACTGAAGTTGCTAAGGATTTAAAACCAGGTCAAATTCTAATGCTAGAAAACACTCGCTTTGAAGACTTAAATAACCAAGCCGAATCAAAGAATAGCGAAGAATTAGCTAAATACTGAGCAAGTTTAGGCGATGTATTTGTAAATGATGCCTTCGGAACTTCACACCGTGCCCATGCTTCAACTTATGGAATTGCACAATTTTCAAAAGAATCAGCTTTAGGATTTTTAATGAATGATGAAGTTACTCATCTTGAAAAAATTTTACACGGCTTCAAACGCCCATTTGTTGCTATCATTGGTGGTGCTAAAGTCAGTGATAAAATAAAAGTTCTAGAAAAACTATTTGAAAGTGCTGACAAAGTATTAGTTGTTGGTGCTATGGCCTATACCTTTAAAAAAGCACTTGGTTTTAGTGTTGGAACATCACTATATGAAGAAGACAAGGTTGAAATTGCTAAAACATATCTAGATAAATATAAAGATAAAATTGTTTTACCAGTTGACAACGCTTACGTTGATGAATATGCGGATAAAACTCCACAATATACAACATCAAGCGATACAAATATTCCTGATGGTTTTATGGGGCTTGACATTGGTCCTGAAAGTGTAGCAGAATTTGCTAAAATTATTTCTTCAGCGAAAACAATTTTTTGAAACGGTCCCGCCGGAGTTACTGAATTCAAAAACTTTGAGGCCGGAACAAAGGGAATTGCTATTGCGATTGCTAAAAATCAAGATGCATATTCAGTTGTTGGTGGCGGAGATTCTATTGCCGCAATTAAAAAACTAGGATATGAAGATAAATTTAGCTTCATTTCAACTGGTGGAGGAGCTTCAATTGAATTTGTTCAAGGCAATGAGCTTCCAGGAATTGAAATAATTCAAAACAAATAATTTATATCAAAATAATTAAGTATAATATTAACTAAATGCATAGAGAGTTGTTAAGCGTAACAAGCGATGAAACATGCCAACCTGCTCGAAAAGTAAGGTGGATTGTGAGGGGTTTAAAAAATCCAACATGTATTAGTAGTTTGAATCTGTAAAACCTTTCTATGCGATTATGCAAGGAAGGTTTTTTATATATGAAAAGAATTATAACATCAGAGAGTGTTGGCGCAGGACACCCTGACAAAATCTGTGACCAAATAAGCGATGCCATTTTAGATGGTTTACTTAAAAAAGATCCGCACGCTAGAGTTGCTTGCGATGTACTGGCAAATAATGATGTAATTTACATCGGCGGTCAAATTACCACATCAGCTTATGTTGACACCATCAAGGAGACATGAAAAATCCTTAAACCATTAGGTTATAAAGAAAGCGATTTTACTATCATTAACAAAATCTATCCGCAAAGCCCTGACATTGCTATGGGTGTTGATGAGTCAAATAACCATGAATTAGGTGCTGGCGATCAAGGAATACTATTCGGCTATGCAACAAATGAAAATCAATATTATATGCCATGACCAATTGTTTTAAGCCATGAGCTAGTTAAAAGGGCTGAAAAACTTAGGAGAAGCAAAGCATTTCACCATGCAAAAAGTGACATGAAAAGTCAAGTGACTATTGAATATGATGATGAAACAAATACCACAAAAGTTATTAAGGTTCTAATGTCAGTTCAACATGATGAAGAATACAATGAAGCTAAATTTAAAAAATTTATTAAAGAACACATTGTTGATTATGTTCTAAAAGAAAACAAATTCAACCTAGATTACGAACTTTTAATAAATCCCACTGGTAGATTTGTGATTGGCGGTCCAGTTGGAGATACTGGTTTAACTGGGAGGAAAATTATTGTTGATACATACGGTGGTTTTGCTCATCATGGTGGTGGAGCGTTTTCTGGCAAAGATCCAACAAAAATCGACCGTTCAGCAGCTTACATGGCAAGATATATTGCTAAGAATATTGTGGCAGCGAATGTAACTGAGAAATGTGAAATTCAACTCTCATATGCCATTGGTTTACCAAGACCACAATCAATTTACGTGAACACATTTAATAGTTCTAAATTTACCGAAGAACAAATTATTGACATGATTAGCAAACTATTTGATCTAAGTGTTTCTGGAATTATAAAAACTCTAGATTTACTAAGACCAATTTATTTACAAACAGCGACATTTGGACATTTTGGGAGAAATGATTTAGATTTGCCATGAGAAAAAATAAATAAAGTTTCACAAATTAAAAATTATCTTAAAAGCTAACTGCTTTTATTTTTTAAAATTTTAAAATAAAATAAAAGGCTAGCTTGTTAGCTAGCTAATTTTTTAATTTTGATGCTTTTTGATATTTATTTTTAATCTAGTTATCAACATTTTTATTTTTTATTATCTCATCATATTCTTTAGATAATTTATAATCGGAATTTCATTTATTTATTTCTTCATCAAATGTTAAACCCTCTTTTAGAATATATGAATAATATTTCTTATCATTTCCGTGTAAAACTAAATTTTTAATTGTCAGCGGTTTTCCATCTCCATCAACTATAGGAATAATTGGGCTTGCCCAACCAAGCGCAATTGTGTATCTTATTAATGAGTATGATTTAAGACCGTTATGGTCGTATTTTCAATCTTCGCCTACATTACCATATGGCAATGGAGAAGTATTTCAATTTCCATCTCATATCTCGCCTTTAATAATAGTGTCATAATTAAAGTTTTCTAATTTATCTTTAGCAAGATTATATCTTCTTTGCAAATCAATGCGAAAATCAATCATTTTTTGTCAGTCAGTATTTTTAAATTTGAGATATTCTCCAGATTTTGGATCGTAATCGCCTAAATAGGAGTCTTGATAATATTTCTTTGGATTTTCTAGCAGTTGAAATGTTAGAATGTAGCTAAATGGATTATCATCAAAATTTGGATGATAGAAATAGCTATCAGAATAGGCAAAGTCATAATAACCAGATGCTGTGCTTCCTCCGAGATTAGCAAAATTTATGTCATAGTAATTGCTACCTCTGTTTGTTAATATATTCTTGTTTTCCATTTCTCTGTTATATCAAAATGTTCGATACAATAGAAATGACAGCCTGTTAAATTGAGAAAGGAATTTTTTGTATAATTCCTTACCTTTTTCACTATATTCGAGCGCTTTAGCATATGAAAAAGAAATATTTAGTTTCTTTTCATTTACATTTTCAAAGGCAATATTAACTTTATTAGTTTTGTAATCTAAAGTTGAATTAATCTTAAGAGACAATAGTTTTTTATAATCGTTGAAATTAATGAAATTATTTGTCCCCGAATACTTGTTATTATATTTAAGCATAATTGACGATGAATCAAGTATTTTATTGTGAATAAAGTTAGAAATCGAATTGTTTAGAATTGCTTCATCTAAGTTTTTAAAATCATTTTCAAAATTTGAAATTAATTCATTATTACCATAGTTTTCTAAAATACTAAATACTCTTTCATTAAATTCTTTGCTTCATTTATTATTTTCATTTTGTCTAATTTTGGCAATCCAATCATTAAAATTTTGGTTAAAAATATCTAAATCTTCTTGCTTACTAAATATTGTTAAGAAATAATTGTTATCATCTTTTTTATCAATAATTTTATTTTTAATATTTTCTAATGATTGAAATAGTTGTGGATCATTAAAATAATTAGAACCAGAATTATCACGACCTTGTCATTTACTTAAATTATCAATGGGATAATTTTTTATTATATCATTGAAAAACTCTTCTCGTCTGCTGCTATCATAATAAACATAATTTTTCTCATCAATAAATTGTTTTAATGCTTCAATATTATTTTTTAAAAATAATAGTTTACTATCTAAATCAGAGAATGATGAATCGATAGTTGTATTGTTATTTATAGATTCAATAAATTTTAACTCTTTTTCTTCATTATCAAATTCTCTAGTTAATTGATATGAAATAGTCAAATTATTTGCTATTACTTCTTCATTTTTTAAAGTTCAGAGCAAATTATTACCATCCCTTATCATATACTCATTGTTAGAAGAGAAAACTAAATTAGTATTTTTTTTATCAATTTCAACATCATTAATAGTTGTATTGTTCTTGGCATATTCAAGTGTTCATTCATTACTATGTTTGTGGATAAATCTGATGTTTTTAATATTTGAATTTCTAAATTCCGTTGAAAATTTTTTATTGTTGATAAATGTTTGAATATTAGCATATAGATTTTTAAACCTAGCATTTAGGATATCTATTTTATCCAAACTTGTATTAAGCATAAATTGTTTTAAAATATTATTTAAAAAATAATTGAAATCAAAATCATATTCATATTTATGTTTTAAAGATTCTATTTTTGACTTATCTAGATTTTGGTCTAAAAGTCTATTAAATTCCGCCATATATTTTTCTAGCCCTAACTTATACAAGTTGACGTAATCTACAATTGTTTGCTTTCTACTGTCAATATCATCGCTATTAGTATCATTCATTAGATCACTTAAAACATATGTTGTCATTTGTTGCTTAGATTTTTCAAAAGTCGAATCTAAATTATTGATATAATCTATGGCGTTTTTACGTTTTTTCAAAAATAAACTAATTTTATTTTCTAGATTTTTAAAATCACTACCATTATAAGTTGCAGCAAGAAAATTTTCTAAGATTTCTTTACTACGATTTATCTTATTATTGGAATTTGAAGTTAACTTAAGTAAGTACTCATTCCTAAAATATTGATTAATTATTTCCTTGTTGTTACTATTTTCATAAAAACTTATTCAGTTATCATAGCTTTTAGCAAAATCTTGTCAAACATTTATTAAACTTTCATTTTCAATATTTTTTGAATAATTATTACTATTATGGATTTGTAAAACGTTTAGGTCATATGCAAAAATTGAACGGTTATTTAGTTTTTGATCTCTATCATAGTAAAATAATTTATCATTAACCACATACTTGTTATTCTTGCTGTTAAAAAATGTTGTAACAGTATTTTTTCACTCTTGGTCATTAATGTTATCAACTTTTATTTTTGTTTTTTTAGAGTCATATTTTTGTTTTAACTCATTTTCGTTTAATAGTAAATTTTTTCATATGTCATAGTTAGTAGTGAAATCTCTTACTAATTTTTCATTTGAAGAATATTTTTCATATGTTCAATTACTATCATTCATTCATTCATTTTCGTTAATTATAAAACGTGTTGAAGCGTTATCAATATATTCTTTTAAACTTTTTAAAGTTGAATTTGAATAATTTTTAAAGTTGTCACTTTCAAAAATTTCGTTTTTATAATCGTTTCATTCTTTAGCAACTTTGTTTTTTGCAGCTACTCATTGATTTTGAATAATTGGCAATGATTGGTCTATTCATGCCTTTTTATAATATGCTTTCCCATTAACAACAAAATTTTGTTCTGTAATATTTAATAAATCATAATATGGTTTAAAATCAGTTTTAAACTTGGTTAAATCTTCTTGTTGTTTTGGTGTCACCTCATAATTTAATGAATAAACTTTATTTGTTATTTGCTTATCCACGCCATATTCATCAAATGAAACCTGATAATTAAATCTTAATCAAAATTGATTATTCTTTTTAGAATTTAAACTTTGATTTTTTGCAATATACTTGGTTTCATTTTCATCAAGTTGTGTTCTATCAATTACTTCAATTAATAATTTTTTAAAGTTATTGGCGCTCAATTCATTTTTTTCTAAATAAGAATATTGTAACTCAGCACTTTGAGCATTCTCCAATTTATCAGATCATGTCTCAACATCGTCACTTTGAAGATCGACATTTAAATCATAATTAGCACTTAAAATTCTTTGATATGTATCTCGATGTATCTCTGAATCTGCTAAAAGTTCTGTCAATTTTTTAATGTTATTAGTATTTAATCTTTCTTTTAAATCTACTTTAACCTTAGATTCATCTTTTAAGGGTTTAATAGTTTCCTCAATTTTAGATTTATATTCTTTAATCTTTATTTTTAAATCATTTAAAGCCCTAGCTAAATCTGAATCACTTCCCAGCTCATTTTTAAGCACTTCTCTAGCATCAACTTTGCCTTTACCACTAGATTTTTTTTCTTCTATAATTAATTGGTCAACTCTTTTTTGATATTTTTCATCCAATCCTGTTCAATAACCATCAACACCCTTTAATGATTGAACGGCATTTGCATAGTCGTTATCTCAGTATCCGGTTAATTTGTTGATTTGTTGCTCCGTTAATTTACCACCGTCAATTTCAGAATCTTTTCTAATTAAATGTGATGTCTCGTCCAACAATGATAATTTTGTTTTAATATTTTCAAACAAGATATTATCATATTTTTCTTTAAGTTGTTCAATAAGTTGACTAGCTTCATTTAATTTGTCTTTATAGAAATATCTAATGTTGTCATTTGAATTTAATTCATTGAAAAGCTTGCTAATAATTTTCTTATTTTTACTTTGTTTATTATTAAACAATAGGATAACAGTTGTCGCCACTGAAATTGCTCCGACAAATGCCGCTCCTGACCACATCAATTTTTTAAATTTTGGTTTTGTCATTTATCTCTCCTACTTTTAAAATTAGTATTTTTAGAATCAATTCTTCTGGTAATAACTAAAATTCTTATACTGCCATCTACCTAATCCATTGTCTAAATGTAGGAAGTAAAGATAATGCAAAAAATTCAAAAGAAAACAAGCTAAAAATACAATTCATATACTTACTAAAATATGGTTTTATTTATATATAAATAAATATTAAAATTAATATCGAAAAAAGTATATCACTAATCAAATTTTTTATGTCTTAATTTGAGTTAAAATTACCACTGTTTAATAAAATAATTGTTAAGGGTTATCCGGTTATATTGATGGCTATGATAATAAATATTTATCAAGTATAAAACAAACGTAAATTTATAATTATAAAAATAATTTTAAATATTAGCTAGTAAGTATTTAGCGCCTTTAAAAAATAATTTACTGGGATTTCGTTTGTTGAATGTATAAGAATTGTTAGTTTTTAATTACATGAAGTAAACTAAAAATTAATATATTGCTTTTTATTGCAAATAATAAGAAGATAAATAGTTTTAATGCGATGTGCTAGCCTTTGTTTATTTAATCAATAGTGAAATGATATTAGCAATAAGTCGAATCTAATTATTTTAGAATTCATTGAATTTAATATGGGAATTAGCATGTCTATTATTTACTAAAATGCCTTGCACTGTTTTTACATAAACTAAACATAAAATGCTTGCATTAATTTCTTTACTAATAAATCAATTTCAATATTCTCTAATTATCTCTACATAACTATTTATCTTTGGATTTTAAATGAATAAAATAAACTATTTATTTGATATTTACAGAAAATTTAAATATGATGATTAATGAATGCGTCATAAAATAACTATTAAGTTTTTTAAAAACATAAATAATATTTCAATTATAAAAAATAAAGCTGGCCAGTAAGCCAACTAATTTCATTAATTAATGATATGGCAGGGGTTAAAGGAATCGAACCCTTACAAACAGTTTTGGAGACTGCAGCACTACCATTATACTAAACCCCCATATAAGAAATTTTATCTTATAATATTGAATAAAATTTCCTATTTTGCAATTTTGAATAAACAGATGTCACCATCTTGCATTTCATAATTTTTGCCTTCAAGACAGATCTTTCCTGCTTCTCTGCAACCTCTTTCCCCATTAAATTTAACATAATCATCAAATTTAATTACTTCGGCTTTTACGAATTTTTTTTCAAAATCAGTATGAATAATTCCAGCACACTCAGCAGCATTCATGCCTTTTTTAAAAGTTCAGGCTCGAGCTTCAATTTCGCCTGCCGTAAAATATGTGGCCTGATTTAGTAGATAAAAGCTTTCTTTGATTATTCTATCAATCCCTGATTCAGAAATGTTATACTCTGATAAGAATACTTTTTTCTCTTCATCATCAAACCGTGAAATTTCATGCTCTAATTTAATACATATTGGAATGACAATTTCATTTTTTTTTGATAAAAAATCATTTAAGCTTTGAAAATGTTTGGCATTTTTTATATCTTTAAAATCTTCCTCTGATAAATTAGCAACATATATTGTTGGTTTATCAGTTAACAATTGATATTTGCTAATTATTGCTTTCTCTTCTAAGTTTAGATCGATATTCTTAATCATTAATTCATCTTCTAATGATTTGCGAATTTTTTGAAGAGTTTCAAATTCAACTTTCAGTTCCTTTTCGTTAGTATTGTGAACCTTTTTTGACATTCGAGCAATAATATTTTCAACAGTTTGCAAATCGGCTAGAATGAGTTCCAAATTTATAACCTTTAAATCGTCTACTGGAGAGATTCGATCATTAACATGAAGAATATCCTGATTCTCAAAGCATCTAATAACATGAACAATTGCATCTACCTCACGAATATTAGCCAAAAATTTATTGCCCAAACCTTCACCTTTAGATGCGCCAGCAACTAAACCAGCAATATCAACAAATTGAAAAGTTGCTTCAACTATTTTCTTTGTATTAACAATTTCAGCCAATCTCTTTAAGCGAACATCGTGTAAATTAACAATAGCCACATTAGGCTCAATAGTTGTAAAGGCATAATTGGAAGCTTCTGCTTCTACTAAAGTTAATGCTGAGAAAAGACTACTTTTTCCTACATTAGGTAAACCAATGATTCCTGCTTTTAAAGACATTTTTTCTCCTATTTAAATTATAAAAATAAATTATTTTTTGATTGCATCATTGTAACTTAATGATAATTTATAAGAAGAATTTCACTTCTTAATTTCTTCATCAAGAATTAGTCCATCTTTAAGAATTTGTGAATAATAATTTCTATTATCGCCATGTAAGATCAAATTTTGAATTGTTAATGGTCTATTATATCCGTCATATAGAGGAACTAGTGGACTTTCTCAACCATTAGAATGAGGAACTAATGAATACGATTTAAGTCCTTTGTGGCTATAATTTCATTTTTCATATCTTTTTCCAAATGGAAGTGGTGAAGTTTCTCAAACCTTATCTCATAAATCCTTTTTTATAATTAGGTCATAATTGAAACTTTGCAGTCTAGATTTTGCTTTATTATATTTCTCTTGCAATTTAGAACGAAATTCTAATAAATTATTTCAATCCTGACTTTGAAATTTCATTCAGTTTGATAATTTATTATCATAATATCCTTGTTTTTTATCATCAGCAAAAAATTGTCTAGGATTTTCTGCTAGTTGAATACCCAAAATGTATTTGAATGGATTACCATTAAAATCTGGATGCCAAAAGTAATCATTTGAATAGGAAAATTTATATTTATTAGAAACCCCTAATCTTATATAAGCATCATTGACATCATAATAACTACTTTTATTATTATTTTTATTGATTATATTTTCTTCATTTGTCAAAGTACGATTGTATCAAAAAGTTTTATACAACATAAATGCTAGTCTATTAAACTCGGCAACAAATTTATCATACATTTCTTTTCCCTGAACACTATTTTTTAGAGCTTCACTATATGGAATTAAAATGCTTGCTCTTTTTCCTTTTTTGCTAGAGATTAATAATTCTACATTGTTATCGTTATAGTTAAGTTTGTAACTTGTTTCCAAGTTAAATTGGGCTTGATAATCTTCAAATCTAAAAAAATTACTAATATTTGAATATTTTTTATTGTATTCAGCCTTAATTAAATTTGATGATTTGATGTTATTAATTACATAAGTGCCTACTGTTTGATTAATAATTTGTCTATCAAGATTAACATGATCCTTTGCTATTGCATTAACCAAGATATTTTTTTGGTTGGTATCTAAAGTCTCAAATACTCTTTCGCTAAATTCTTTAGATCATTTATTATCTTTATTTTGTTTAAGTATAGATATTCATGTTCTAAATTCATTAATAAAATTTTGAATTTCAGATTTTCTTCCAAAGATATTATAGAAATAACTGTAATCATTTTTTCTTTCAATAATTTGATTTTTAATATTTTCTAATGAATCAAATAATTCTGAATTATTAAAATATTTTCAACCTGAGTTATCATTACCTTTTCATTTATCTAGATTGTTTATTTGATATTTTTTGATAATATCATCAAAGAATTCTTTTTCATTTGTAGAATCATAATAAATATAATTTTTCATATTTATAAAATCAATTAATATATCAATATCTCGTTGTAATAAAACGAAATCTTCTCTTAAATTTGCAAATGTCGGAGGAAGTATTGAGGTTTCACTCACTTTTTCGCTAAATACTAATTCATCTTCTGGGTTTTCAAATTTCCTATAAAGTTCATACACTACTATCAAATTATTTGGTATAACTTCTTTATTTGTAATGTCTCATAGTAAATTATTTTCATCTCTTAGCTGATATTTATTACCAGAAATCACTACACTGCTATTATTTTCTAATTTGACATCATTAATAGTTGTTTTATCCTTAGCATATTCAATTGTTCAATCATTATTATGTTTATGAATATAATTTAATTTTTTGATATTAGAATCTTTAAAATCCCTTGATTTCTTTTTACTATCAATAAATATTTGAATATTTGTATATAAATTTTTATTTCTATTGTTTAAAATGACTAATTTTTCAGATGCATTTTCGGTTTTCTTAGATATTTCCAAAAATAAGTTAAAATCAAATTCGTATTTATGTCTGTTTTTTAATGAATTAATTTTTTCCTGATCTAAATTTTGATCCTCTAATCTTTTAAATTCAGCATTATATTTAGCTAAACCAAGTCCATATAAATTAATGTAATCACTAATTATTTGTTTCTTAGCTTCTCATTCATCAACGGTGATATCTTTTGTTAGATTGCCTAAAACATAATCTCTCATTTGTGACTTAGAACTCTCAAAAGTCGCATCTAATCCACTGATATAGTCAATAATATCTTTACGTTTTTTAATAAACAAATTGATTTTTTCTTCTAGGTTTTTGAAGTCTGTTCCATTATAGATAGCATTAATATAATTGCTTAAAACTTTCTTATCACGACTTATTTTTGTCTTTGAGTCATCATTTCACATGAATAAAGAGTCAGTTTCAAAATATTGTTTAATTAAAGCTCTATCAGCATTATTTTCATAAAAGTTTATTCAATTATCATAGCTTGTGACGAAGTCACGTAAAACACTCAAAAAGTTCTCATTTTCAATATTTTTCGAGTAATTATTACTATTATAAATTTGAGGAACATTTAGGTCGTATGCAAAAACTGAGCGGTCGTCAATTTTTTGATCACGATCATAGTAGAACAGTTTATCATTAATTTCATACTTATTGCCGCCGCTATTGAAAAACTCATCAACTGTTTTTTTTCATTCAGAGTCATTAACATTATCGAATTTAAATTCGACTTTTTTAGACTCATATTTTTCTTTAAGTTCTTTTTCATTTAGCAGTAGATTTTTCCAAATGTCATAACTCTGCATGAAGTCTTTAACAAGTTTTTCATTTGAAAGATATCTTTCATAAGTTCACTTACGATCGTTCATTCACTCATTCAAATCAATATCAAAACGTGAAGATGCGCCTTCAATATATTCTTTTAAAGATTTTAAAATCGTGTCCGAATTTTTTCGGAAGTTATCGCTATTATAAATTTCAGCTTTGTAGTCATTTCAATCCTTTGCGACCTTTGCTTTTGTTGCAACTCATTGGCTTTTAATGATTGGTAATGATTGATCTATTCATGACTTCTTGTAATAATTATTACCATTAATTTTAAAAGTGTCCTCACTAATGTTTAATGAATCATAGTATTGTTTAAAGTTGGCCTTAAAATTATTTAAATCGCTTTCTTGTTCAGATGTAACATCATAATTTAGTATATATACTTTATCCGTAGTATCTTTTTCTACGCCATAATCTGGAAAGATAATTTGATAATTAAGTCTTAATCAGAATCTATTATCTTTTTTAGAATTTAAATTATCATGCTTTTCAATAAATTTAACATCTTCTGCATTAAGTTGAGTTTTATCAATAGCTTCAATTTGTAACCTTTTAAAGTTATTAGTATTTAAATCATTTTTTATTAAATAAGAGTATTGAGTTTCGGCGCTTTGTGAGTTTTTTAATTTCTCCGCTCATCTTTCGACATTTGCGTCTTGAAGATCAACGTCCAAGTCATAATTATTATTTAAAATGCCTAAATAAGTGTCACGATGTTTTTCTGAGTCAGCTAAAAGTTCTTTCAGTTTGTTGATATTATTAGTATTTAAACGGTCTTGTAAGCCACTTTTAACTTTAGAATTATCTTTTAAAGGTTCAATTGTTTCTTCTATCTTAGATTTATAATTTTGAATTTTTGATTTTAGTTCTTTTAATGCACTTGAAAGATCCGAATCGTTTACTAATTCATTTTTGAATGCTTCTCTAGCGTCAACTTTGCTTTTTCCGCTAGCATTTTTTTCTTGTAAAATTAGTTCATTGATTCGTTTTTGATGTTTTTCTTCTAAACCCGCTCAGTATCCATTTTCGTTTTTCATAGATTCAACACCGCTAGCATATTCCTTATCTCAGTAGCCATCTAATTTGCCTATTTGAGTTTCATCTAAGGGCTTGCCATCTATTTCTGAATCTTTTTTTATTAATTCTGATATCTCTTCAAGGCTTGACAATTTAGCCATGATATCATTAAATAAATCTGTTTTATATTCTTCATTAAGTTTAGCAATAAGTTGATTTACTTCATTTAATCTATTTCTATAAAAATAATTAATGTTTTCATTACTGCTCAATTCATTAAAAATTCTATTTACTATTTTTTTGTTTTTTTTGTGTTTGTTATTAAGTAATAAAACAGCAGTTGTGGCTATTGATATTGCTCCAACTAATATTGCTCCTGATCACATTAATCTCTTAAATTTTGGTTTTGTCATTTATAACTCCTAATTTTTGAATTATATTTTTAACAATATTCTTTTTACGCAAGATAAAATATTTACAAATATTGTTTATTTTTTGATTGGGGATATTTAAAAAAATAAACACTAAGTAAACGTTAAAAGAAATAAACTAAAAACATAACCTATGTATTGACTCTAAATATTATTATTTATAAATAATAAATAAATAAATATTAAATTAGTAGTATATCACTAAAAAGAATTTTACTCTTAATTTTTAAGTAAAATTAACAATTTTGTTATAAAAGCATAGTAATTATAGTTATTATTTTATAATAATAAGAAATTCTTATAAAACGCCTAGATAATGATTGCAATAGATAGCTAATGAATAATCTTAAATATATCGAAAAAGTTAAAGCGTCTTTAGGAAAATAATGTTTATTTATTAATTCAGTTATTGTTTAATTTTTTTAACAATTAGTAAATATAAGAATAGTAGAAAAATTATCTAATAAGTAGTTATATCAATTTTTTTTAATATAAAATAATAGCACTTATAAAAGGAGGAGTATGTACAAAAATTTTAATGATGGAATGATTGAAATTATCACTGGTCCGATGTTTTCGGGAAAGAGTGAAGAATTACTTAAAAAAATACGAATCTTAGAATATGCCAAACTAAAACCACTTGTTATAAAACCTACTTTTGACAATAGATTCTCTGATGATAGTATTGTGAGTCGAGCAGGAACAAAGAACAAAACTTTCACAATCAAAGAACCAAAAGAAATCTACGAATTACTATTAAAAGACAAATATAAAGCGATCCTAATTGATGAAGCACACTTTTTTGATAAAAGTCTAGTAAATATTGCTGATGATCTAGCTAATAAAGGATATTTAATCATTATTGCTGGTTTGGACCAAAATTATCTTCGTGAACCTTTCGGACCAATGCCAGAATTAATGGCAATAGCCGAAAGAATTACTAAATTACAAGCAATATGCGTTAAATGCCAACACGCAGCATCAACAAGTTTTCGAATTGTAAAATCTGATAAAGAACATCTACTTGGTGATGTCTCTGAATATGAAGCCCGTTGCAGAAAATGTCACTACAGAAATATAAAATAAAAACACCGTTTAGTGTTTTTTTATTATCGTTAGTAGCCCATTGCTTCTTCATACTCTTCAAGATTACCATAAAATAAATAACTTGAATGTGGTTTTATTTCTAAAATAACTGATGCGCATTCTTTAATCATTGCACGGTTATAGGTTGTAAAAATACATGAACTTTTATATGACTTAATTGCTTCAATTAGGCTATCAATTGATTCGGAATCAAGGTGGTCAAGTGGCTGATCAAAAATTAAAAAATTACTTTCTTCTAACATTAATTTCGACATCATTAGTCGCACTTTTTCACCACCACTAGTTACAGCAACATTCTTGAAAACGCTATCATTTGAAAATAACATTCTTCCAAGAAATGCTCGCATTCTTGAATCACTATTATCTTTAGTTTCTTGAGTTGTATTATTTAGAGGCCATTTACTAATTCATTCAAGAATAGTTTCATCATTTTGGAAATATTCGCTATTATTGGTTGGGAAATAATTTGGTTTAATTGTAATTCCCCAGTTCACGGTTCCTCTAGTAGGTTGCCTTTTTCCTGCTAATATCTCTAAAAATCTAGTTTTAGCAATATCATCATTACCAATAATTACCATTTTATCATCAGCACGCAGGTTAAAAGAAACATCCTCGAATAAAACTTCGCCAGCATCATTAATATAAGTTAAATTTTCAACCGATAGTATTTGTTTTCCAGGTAAACGATTTAAATCAAATTTAATAAAAGGATATTTACGAGAAGATGGTTTAATTTCATCAATAACTAATTTATCAAGTAATTTTTTCCGACTTGTTGCTTGTTTAGATTTAGAGGCATTTGCCGAGAATCTCGCAATAAATTCTTTAAGCTTTTGGGCTTGTTCTTCTTTTCTTAAATTTTGTTTTTGTTGCATATCCAAAATTAATTGTGAAGAGGTTTTTCAAAAAGTATAATTACCTACAAATAATTTTGCCTCAGAGAAATCAATATCGACAATGTGAGTACAAATTTCATCTAAAAAATCACTGTCATGGCTAACAACAATAACAATATTATCGTAGTTAACTAAAAAGTTTTCAAGTCATTTAATTGTTTTTAAATCTAGTCTATTAGTTGGTTCATCCATAATAAGAATATCGGGGTTTCCGAATAGTGCTTTAGCTAATAGAACTTTAACTTTGTCATTTGCCTTTAAGTCAGACATTTTCATTTCCCATTTTTCAGGACCGATGCCTAAATTAGAGAGTAAAATTTGAGCATCATTTTCTGAGTTTCATCCACCCATTTCGCCATATTTTTGCTCAAGATGACTTGCCCTTTCAAAATCTTTATCAGTTGCATTTGGGTCAAGGTAGATATTATTTTTTTCAATGTTTAGATCGTATAATTCTTTATTACCCATAATTACAACTTCAGTGACAATAAAATCATCATATTCATTTTGATTTTGGCTTAGAACTGACATTCTGGCATTTTTTTCTTTGATGATTTGACCCCCCGAGGCTTCGATTTCACCGCTAATGATTTTTAAAAATGTTGATTTTCCAACACCATTTGCTCCAATGATTCCATAAACATTTCCTGGTAAAAATTTTAAATTCACATTGGTGAATAATTTTTTATCGGGAAAAATTTTACTTAAATTACTAATTTCCAACATACTTACTCTCCTTAATCTATTTTATTATTACTTGATTGAATTCGATTATCACAAGATAATATAAATATTATATTAATTTAGCAAAAAGTTCACAAACTTTAATAAAAAATGCTAGCACCAATTTCTAGCATTATTATTTTTTATTTTCAGTGAGTTTTTTCTTTAGATACAACTCTTCAATCAAACGATATTTAGTTTGATCTTCTTGGACAAAGGTTTCATTAATATTCAAGGGTTTATTGTCAATCTCATTAACAATCATTGACAAGGTATTATCTTTGAAATACACTACTCCTTTGTCAACATAATAAGTTTGTAAATGTGGAGATGATTTTGAATTTATGTAAATCATCGAAGGGATTAGTGAGGAGATAAATTGAGTGGCATTTGCCATCAATCCAACTTCACCTTCAGTTGTTCTAAAAGTGCAAATATCAGTATTAACATCAAGAAATACACCGTGTGGAGTGGTAATAATGACTCTAATCGTATTACTTGCCATTATCCTTTATAAACTACTCCAAGTTTTTTAGCTTTTTCAATGACATCATTGATGGTTCCGACATATAAAAAGGCTTCCTCAGGTAATTCATCATATTTACCACTAAGAATTTCCTTAAATGAATTAATAGTGTCTTCTAACTTGATATATTTGCCCTGAATTCCAGAGAATTTCTCAGCCACAAAAAATGGTTGAGATAAGAAATTTCTGATTCTTCTTGCTCGCGCAACAATTTTTTTGTCATCTTCACTTAATTCATGCATTCCAAGAATTGCGATAATATCTTGCAATTCCTTAAAGCGTTGTAAAATGTTCTGAACAGCTCTGGCAGTGTTATAGTGTTCTAGTCCAACAATATTTGGATCCATCATTCTTGAATTTGAACCTAATGGATCAATTGCAGGATAGATTCCTAAAGCAGCAATATCACGATCTAAAACTGTTTTGGCATCAAGGTGAGTAAAAGTTGTGGCTGGCGCTGGGTCAGTCAAGTCATCTGCTGGTACATAAACGGCTTGAACAGATGTAATGGCTCCCTTATTAGTTGATGTTATTCTTTCTTGAAGTTGACCCATTTCAACGGCTAAAGTCGGTTGATATCCAACAGCCGATGGCATACGTCCAAGTAAGGCAGAAACTTCAGATCCAGCTTGAGTAAATCTAAAAATATTATCAATAAATAGAAGAACGTCTTGCCCCATTGAGTCTCTAAAATATTCCGCCATTGTCAAAGCAGTATAAGGAGCTCTCATTCTTGCCCCTGGAGGTTCATTCATTTGTCCAAACACTAGGGCAGTCTTATCCAAAACTCCACTAGCCTTCATTTCGTGGTATAAGTCATTACCTTCACGGGTTCTTTCTCCAACCCCAGCAAAAACCGAAAGTCCACCATGCTGCTTGGCAATGTTATTAATTAGTTCTTGAATTAAAACAGTTTTGCCAACTCCCGCACCACCGAATAAACCAATTTTTCCACCTTTAATATAGGGAATTAATAGGTCAATAACCTTGATTCCGGTTTCAAAAATTTCAAGAGTAGATTTTTGTTCTTCATAGCTGGGTGCAGTGCGGTGAATTGGTAGCTTGGTAGTAAAACTTCCGCCAAGTAAATCAATTGGTTCACCAAGCACGTTAAACATTCTTGATAAAACATTTTTACCCACTGGTGCCATAATAGGTGAATTAAGATCAAGAACTTTCATTCCCCTTCTTAATCCGATTGTTAAATTCATAGCAATAGTTCGAACTGTATCATTTCCAATGTGCTGAGCTACCTCTAGAATTTGGTCACCTTGAAATTTTTCTTTTACTTCATTATCAACAATTTTTAATGCACTTAAGATTTTGGGGCTTTTACCCTCTTCGAATCTGACGTCAATAACAGAACCCAAAATTTGGGTGATAACCCCATAATTTGGTTTATTGCTCTTGCTAGAAACTATCGCTTCAGATTCGACACTATTAGTTTTTTTCCTTGGCATAATTAACCTTTCCTTTTCTAACTTGCTCCATTAACAATTTCTGTCAATTCTTGCGTAATTTTGGCTTGTCTTGAACT
The DNA here is from genome assembly GCF_012934885.1 of Mycoplasma phocoeninasale. GTDB lineage: Bacteria > Bacillota_I > Bacilli_A > Mycoplasmatales > Metamycoplasmataceae > Metamycoplasma > Metamycoplasma phocoeninasale. The sequence continues at coordinate 119,761 of NZ_CP051480.1, forward strand.
ATTATATTCAACTTTAAGATTATCAATTAAATCTTCGGCATTGTCACTTGCTTGTTCCATTGCTGTTCTTCTTTGGCTCATTTCTGATAATTTAGAGCTTGTTAAAGCATGATACATTGACGCTTCAAAAAATAATGAGAAAGAATTTTTTAAAATTTCTTCAGGTTTTGTTTCAAAGCTCTCAGGATCAATTTTTTCAACCACATGGGATGAATTTAGCTTTAAAATTGTATCTTTTGAAATGGGGAAAATCTCTTGAACTATTGGATCTGATTTTATGGGATTTATATAATTTGTATATATTAATTTAACTGATTTAAGTAGTGAAATTTCTAATACATCATAGACTTTTTTTGATATTAGTTTAGCAATATCATATCCAGGATCATCGCCAACTTGAGTAATGGCTTGAATTATTCGAAAAGATTTATCTCTACCAATAGTACTTAGTAGTTTGCTTCCAATGACAATTACAATATCTTCTGGGTGAACTTCTCTTTTAATGGTTTTAAACATTTCCGAGTTAAATGCGCCACAAAGACCAAGATCACTACCGAAAACAATGTACAAATCACGTTTGTGGTGAAAATCTCAGGCTTTTTTATTCAGAAGTTTATCAATATCTTGCTCCGAATTTTGGATAAGATTGATAAATAATCTTTGAACATTTTGATAGTAGATATCAACATTTTCCGATTTATTTTTAATTTTTGAGAATTTTGCTGTGGCAACAAGTTGCATAGCTTTTGTTATCTTTTTAGTAGAATTAATTGAATTAATCCGATGCTTTATTTTTTGTAAGCTTTCCATGGCAATTCTGGCACTTCTGAGTAAAGATCTTTATTATAGAGTGGGATGTTTTTTACAAAATCATTATTGAACTCAATAATTTTGTTATATAGTTTTTCAATTAATTCATTATTTCAATCTTTAGCACCTTCAACGTCTCTGGCAATATTAATTGCATCAGCGTTGTTTTTGAAATAATTAATAATACTTGATACATATTTGTTTAAATGATTTTTAGGAATCACATTAATTAATCTGTATTTAGTACAGAATAGAATAAGAATTTGTTCAAATGATGAGTAAGGTGAGTATTGTGGTTGTTTTAGTAGCTCAAAAACTTTAGCACCATGATCCAGCACAATTCTTGTTGCTTGATCAAGATCGCTTCCAAACTGAGCGAAAGATAGCATTTCGTTGTATTGAGCTAGCTCTAATTTCAAACTAGAAACAATTTTTTTCATCATTTTTGTTTGCGCAGCCGATCCTACCCGGCTAACTGAATATCCAATGTCAATTGCTGGTCTTTGTCCAGAGTTAAATAGTGATTCTTTGGTAAATATTTGTCCATCAGTAATTGAAATAACATTAGTAGGAATATATGCCGCAATGTCTTCAGCTTGAGTTTCGATAATTGGTAAGGCAGTAATTGACCCGCCACCATTACTTGCATTTAAACGGGCAGCTCTTTCTAGCAGCTGTGAATGTAGATAGAAAACGTCACCTGGGTATGCTTCACGTCCTGGTGGTCTTCTTAGTAGAAGTGATAGTGTCCGATAAGCAACAGCATGTTTTGAAAGGTCATCATAGACAATTAGAACATCTCGACCCTTAGACATTCATTCCTCAGCAATGGTAACTCCAGTATATGGAGCAACATATTGAAGCGGAGCACTTTCAGCTGCAGAAGCAGCAATAATTGTTGTATACTTAAGTGCTTCATGCTTATCAAGCTGGTCAACTATTTGAGTGATTGTCGAATTCTTTTGTCCAATAGCGACATAAATACAGTAAACATTTTTATCTTTTTGGTTAAGAATTGTATCAATTGCAATCGCAGTTTTTCCAGTTTGACGGTCACCGATAATTAGCTCTCTTTGCCCTTTTCCAATTGGAATCATCGCGTCAATTGCTAAAATTCCGGTTTGAAGTGATTCAGTTACTTCTTGACGTGTCATAACACCAGGCGCAATTTTGAATATTGGGCGTCTTATTTCATATGCTATTTCTCCTTTTCCATCAATAGGTTCTGCTAAAGCATTTACCACTCTTCCTAAAAGTTTATCGCCAACAGGAGAAGAAATAACTTCTTTAGTTCTAGTAACTAAGCTATTTTCAACAATGTTTCGGTCATCTCCCATAACAACAATTCCAACTAAATCTTCTTCGAGATTTAAGGCCATACCAAATATTCCACATTCGAACTTAACAAGTTCACCATGTTCTACATTAGTCAATCCACTAACTAAAGCAATTCCATCTCCAACAGTAATGACCTTACCAATCTGTTCATATGAAATATCTTGGCTAAAATTTTTAATCTGAGATTTGATAATAGCTGATAAATCAGTTGGTTTTAATGGCATATTTTCTCCTTTCGTTTAATTAATTTGTTTTTTAATTTTATTTAATTGACCAAAGACAGAGTTATCAATTAAGAAGTCGTCAACTTTGATCTTAATTCCACCAATAATTTCTGGTGTTACTTCATTTATAAGATGAACATTTGAGTTTAATTTTTTTGAAATTTTACTTTCAAATTTTTTGATTTCAGCAGCAGTTAGTGCTTTAACGGTAAAAATCGTCCCGTATTTAATATTTAATTTTTCATTTGCTAGCTCAACAAATTTATTAAAAATTTCAATTAAGTATTTTATTGTATGTTGCTTTGATGCTAGTTTAATGGTATTAATTAAATATTCATGATAGTTACCAAATGCCTTATCAATCATTTTAAATTTTTCAATATCATTAATATCATATGAATTTAAAAATGACAAATATGCTTTATTTTTTTTAACAATTTTAACAATTTCGGCAGCTTGATTAGCTATCTCTGGTAAATTATTGCTGTTTCTTGCCAGATCAAATAGCGCAAATGATCAATTGTAAATTAGTTCATTTAAATTAGTCATAATCTACTTTTCATCTAAGACATCTTTAATCATTTTGAGGTTGTCTTTATTTTTAATCTCTCTACCTAAAATTTTTTCTGATAGTGCTACAGCACTTTCGATAATTAGCTTCTTTTGATTTTTTTCAAATTCGGATTGTTTTTTATTGATCAAAATGTCAGCTTGCGAAATAATTATTTCTGCTTTTCGTTTGGCTTGCATCGTACTATTATCAATAATTTTTTCACCCTCAATCTTAGCAAGTGAAATGATGTTATTAGCTTGTAAGTCAGCATCAATAATTTTTTTATCGTTTTCTTCACGAATTTTTAAAGCATCTTCTTTTGCCTTGATTGAGTCATCGATGTTATTTTGAATAAATTTTTGACGCTTTTGAACCATCTTTTTAAGTGGTTTATAAACTAAAAAAGTAATTATTAAAACAATAATGCATAATGTAATTAATGAAAATACAAAATATGGTCAATTAAAACTCAAGCCAGAAAATGCTTTGTTTAATTCCTCACTTACATCAGCTTCTCTAATTTTGGAATAGTTAAATAATAATTTTTCCATGTTATACGAAAATTAGTAATAAAGCAATAATTAAACAATAGATTGAAGCAGTTTCAACAATTGCCAGTCCCAAAATTAAAACACCACGTACTTTAGAAGCTGATTCTGGGTTTTTTCCTATCGCTTCACAGGCTTTAGCAACAGCCATACCTTGTCCAATTGAAACAAGACCAGCTCCAGCAATGGCAAGACCAGCTCCTAGCATTGTTAGTCCATAGGCAAATGGATAATTAAGGCCACTACCAGCATTTGCTTTATCTTGATCAAAAGCGTTGATTAATAGGTTAAGTTTTTCATTCATGTTTTTCTTCTCCTTTAAGTTGTTATATTTATTTTATTATCAATGTCAAGTTGATTTCCCTGATCATTATTTTCTACAATTAATTCTTTTAGCTCTTTAATTTTTTTCTTATGTTTTTCTTTTACTTCAACTTCGGAAGCCTCTTGTCAGTATGATATTGTTAGTATCATAAATACACCAGCTTGAATTAAGTCATCAAATAAATCAAAATATAAATTAAATGATGGCAGTATTAGTACTCCAAATGGATTAATTTGAGCGGCAGCTGAATCTGAAGGTACTCCTAAAATTTTTGATCAGATATTATTTAGGAAAAGACTTGATAGTGTTATCAGTACAAGACCACCTAAAATGTTCCCGAACATACGGAAAGTTAAACTAATAACTGGTGATATTGTTGAAACTATTTCTAATGGGTTTAGCAATTTTAGCAAGTGTTTAAACTTGTTATAGATGAAACCAACCATCAATGTCCCAACCCATGTAACTGCTGTAGCTGCTAAAACCGCAGAGATACTTGAACCAATAGGGGCAAAGCCAAATAATGAAACAATATTTCCAAAAAAGAAAAAGATAAATAATGAAATCAAATAAGGATTTGCGCGATCAAATTTTCTTTCATGGGTTTCACTAATGAAATTGTCACTCGAAATAATTAGTGTCTCAACTAACATAAGTGGAGCATTTGGAGCTTTAATCGTTTTTTGACGACGAACAGCAATATAAATTAATACTGATAGCACTAATGTAATAAAAATTAAAACAATCATACTAAATATTAAATTATCATTAGCATAAGCTTTGCCTTTTTCGGGAGCTCCTCATCAATTAAGTTTGAGTATTTTGTCCATATCCCCCCTTTCCAAGAATTTGTTTATTTTTAAAATATTCAATTAACACAGTAGTGATAGATTGAATCATAAAAATTAAATATGGGGTAACAATCGTAAAGATATTAAAAGGTTGCTGTCCAACACTTATTCACCCATACTTTACTTTGAATAGATAGTTAAAGATTGCAAATAAGATAATTACTAAAAAATTACAAAACTCTATAATTAAAAAAAGCACGACGCCTAATGTCCTAATTTTTCTAATTCGCTTTTGTGGTTTTTTTGTCGATATTACTTTAATGGGTACATAAATCGAAACCAAGAACAAACAAAAACTAATTATCCCAACAATATGGCCTAATGCTAAATCATATCTTATAAATGAAAATGCCAAATACATCATCATCATTGCGGCATTAAGTGTGATATTGATTATTCAAAATCTTCTATTCAATATTTCTTTCATTTTACTTAAATCGGTTAATCAAATAACCATAATTATTATATGCCTTTTTTGGATAATGGTAAATAATTATAATTTTTTACAAATTCAAAATTTGGTAGCTAATTTTTGTATGTTAATTTCTTTAATTTAAGTTAAAAAAGCTATGGCATTTTCAAAAATTATTATTAATTTATCACTTGAATAGTTAGAGTGCTAAAAAAGTGCTATAATGTTTTTAGAAAATGATTTAAGGAGGAAGCATGCAAGCATCATTTACACCAAATGAACAAAATAAAAACCCACTAAAAGCCTATGGAAGGGATCTAACTGAGCTAGCACAACAAAACAAACTAGAACCAGTTATTAATCGCGACGAAGAAATTCGCTCACTCGTTAGAATCTTAAGTCGCAAGACAAAAAATAACCCTGTCCTAGTGGGTGAACCAGGAACCGGAAAAACCGCAATTGTTGAAGGATTAGCACGTAAAATTGTTGAAAATCAAGTACCAGAAAACCTAAAAAATAAACAAGTAGTTGAAATTGATTTGGCCTCTTTAGTTGCAGGAACACAATATCGTGGTCAATTTGAAGAGAGATTAAAGTCATTAGTTAAAGAAGTTGAAAAATCTAATGGGGAAATAATTTTATTCATTGATGAAATTCATACCATTGTCGGTGCTGGTGCTACTGGTGAGGGAAGTATGGATGCAGCCAATATTCTAAAACCAATGATGGCAAGAGGACAACTTCACCTAATTGGGGCAACAACATTAGATGAATATCGTAAATATATCGAAAAAGACTCTGCACTAGAAAGAAGAATGCAAAAGGTTATGATTTCCGAACCTTCTGTTGAAGACACTATTAACATACTACGGGGAATTAAAGAGCGTTTTGAGTCATTTCACCAAGTTAAAATTGAAGACAATGCTTTAGTAGCAGCAGCCAATTTATCAAATCGTTACATTTCTGATCGATTTTTGCCTGATAAAGCAATTGATCTTATCGATGAAGCGGCATCAAATATTAAAACAGAGATGAACTATTTGCCTGAATCACTTGAAAAAATTATTAATGAAATTACCAAGTTAGAAATTGAAAAAGCGGCACTTAAAAATACAGATAAGACAAATTCTAAAAAGAATGCTTCACGGTTACAAGAAATTGATGAATCTCTAAAAGAACTAAAAGCTAATAAGATCAAAATAGAAAACAACTGAGTTTCAGAAAAATCTGACGTTAAAAAATTGGCCTCAACAAAGGAACACATTGAAGAATTAAATCGTCAATTGCCAATTTTACAAAGTGAAGGTAACTACACTGAAGCATCAAAAATTATGTATGTATTGATGCCTGAACTTACTAAAACCCGTGATCTATTAGAAGAAAAAATTTTAGCTAGAAAGGAACGTCTTATCAAGGATTCAGTTGATGCTGAGGAAGTGGCAAGCATTGTAAGTAAATGAACTAAAATTCCGGTTGCAAAACTGCTACAAAGTGAGAAAGATAAAATTTTGCACTTAGAACAAACGCTACAAAAACGAGTAAAAGGACAAAGCAATGCGATTAAATTAGTATCCGAAGCCATTCAAAGATCAAAGGCAAACATTAACGATCCAAACCGTCCAATTGGTTCATTTCTATTTCTAGGTCCAACCGGAGTCGGCAAAACTGAAATGGCAAAAGCACTGGCAGAAGCCCTATTTGATGATGATAATCGAATTGTTCGCATTGATATGTCGGAATATATGGAAAAACATTCGGTTTCCAAACTAATTGGATCTCCTCCAGGATATGTCGGCTTTGATGAAGGTGGACAATTAACTGAAAGAATTAGACAAAATCCTTATTCAATTGTTCTCTTTGATGAAATTGAAAAAGCTCACATTGATGTACTTAATTTACTACTACAAATTCTTGATAATGGACAAGTAACAGACAGCCATGGGAAAAAAATCAATTTTAGAAATACCATTATTATCATGACTTCTAATTTAGGAAGTACCGAAATTGTTGAAAATAAAGTCAATGAAGATAATGTTAGATCACTTCTACTAAAAACACTAAAACCAGAATTTATTAACCGGATTGATGAAATTGTAATCTTCAATGCTCTAAGTCAAAACATTATTGAAGAAATTGTTAAATTAGAATTAGACAAGTTAATCAAACGAGTAGAAAACAATCATCCAATTCATCTTTCATATACCAACAATCTTATTAACTATATTGCCAAAAATGCCTATGACTCAGCATTTGGTGCAAGACCAATTAAAAGATACATTCAAAAGAATGTTGAAAATAAACTGGCAATTTTTATGATTAGTGAGCACATCTATGAAAATCAAGCTATTCAAATTACTCTAGACGAAAATGATCAAATCGAAATTGTTAGTCAATAGGCAAAAAAATATCAGGTTTATCACCTGATTTTTTTATATGGTACGCCCTGTGGGGATCGAACCCACGACCCAAGGATTAAGAGTCCTTTGCTCTGCCAGCTGAGCTAAGAGCGCAAATGTAACAATTAAATTATAATTAAAAAATAATTTTTTTAAATATATATCATAAAAAATATTTGTAATTCTGCCTTAAGAGTAACCATAGGCACTTTCTTATTTAATTTTAGATCAAAAAAATGTCTAATTTTAAGCTTTTTGCATTTTTTTTTAAAAAAAATAAAAATATATTGTTTTTTTGTGTATAATTTACTTGCTATTTAAATAATTAAATAGCAAGTAAGAAACATTATTTTTAGAAGAAAACATAGGATTTTTTTATAGAATTATTCATTTTTTGTAAACAAACAGGAAAATATAAAATTACATTAAAAATATATAATTAAAAAGTAGGATGTTAGATCCTGCTTTTAATTGTTTGAAATATATTTAGTATTTAGGAAATTATTTTAAGAGATTATTTAATACAACAAAATAATAGTATTTCATCCACTTTCCCCATTTATATATAATATTAGTTTTTATTCTCGAAAATAAAGATAAAAATCCTTAAATTTCCCCCTACTAAAATATCATAGAAAAATTAAGACATAAAAGTAAATAATAATTGAAATTTAAGACGACTAAATATTAATAATAATATCTATATTATATTTTTTATACTTATAAGTATTTATATATATAATTAATAATTGAGGAGTAAATATGTCAAAAATAATGAAAATTAATGCATATGAAGTTTTAGATAGTCGTGGTAATCCAACAGTTAAAGTAGAACTAATGACTGAAGCCGCATATTCAGAAGCACTAGTGCCTTCTGGCGCTTCAACTGGATCTAAAGAAGCTGTTGAATTAAGAGACAAAAATACTAAATATGAAAAAAACTGATTTGGCGGTAAAGGTGTACAAACCGCATGTGATAATGTTAATAATATTATTGCAAATAAACTAATTAATGAAGATGTTTTAAATCAAGAAAAAATTGACCAAATAATGATCGACCTTGATGGAACAGCAACTAAATCAAAACTAGGAGCAAACGCAATTTTAGCAGTTTCACTTGCCGTAGCTCGTGCCGCTGCAAAAGAACTTGAACTTCCACTGTACAGTTATTTAGCTTCGCTTGATAAACGTCAAGCTTACAAATTACCTGTGCCAATGTTAAATGTTATTAATGGTGGAGAACATGCATCGAATACCATTGATTTCCAAGAATTTATGATTATGCCACTTGGAGCAAAAACTTTTAAAGAAAGTATGCAAATGGCGAATATGGTTTTCCATACTCTTGCTAAATTACTAAAAGAAGCAGGACATGGAACCCAAGTTGGAGATGAAGGGGGATTTGCACCAAATCTTCATACCCATGAAGAGGCTTTAGATTTCCTTGTTAAGGCAATCGAAAAAGCCGGCTTTAAAGCAGCTACATCAGGAGAAAAAGCAATTGCTATTTGCCTAGATGCAGCTAGCTCAGAGCTATATAACAAAGAAACTAAAACCTATGTTTTCAAAAAATTCAAAAAAGCCATTGACGAAAAAAGAGCCGGGTTTGAAAAATATTCAAATCTTAAATACTCATTTACAACCGAAGAATTTGTAGAATACTACGGAACACTAATAGCAAAATATCCAATTATCTCAATTGAAGATTCTCATGATGAAAATGACTGAACTGGTTTTGAGTTGATGAATAAAAAATATGGTAAAAAAGTTCAACTAGTTGGCGATGACTTAATTGTAACTAATCCAAAATACATTAAAATGGCTATTGATAAAAAAGCAATTAATGCTTCTTTAATCAAAATTAACCAAATTGGTTCTCTAACTGAAACCATTGCTGCTATTAAAATGTCGCAAGATGCGAACCTAGTTCCAATTATTTCACATCGTTCTGGCGAAACAGAAGATACATTTATTGCTGATTTAGCTGTTGCTTTTAACACTGGAGAAATCAAAACCGGATCAATGTCAAGAACTGATAGAGTTGCCAAATACAATAGATTATTAAAAATTGAGATGGAATTAGGCGAAATGGCTAAATATGAAGGAATTGATGCCTTTCACAATTTAAAATAAAATATAAAAAATGTTGCCCAAAATCTGAGCAACGTTTTTTTTATAACTTTTAGTCAATTTTTACTTTAACTGATGCACCCATTGAAGTAGATACAACAATGTTTAAAACATAAACACCTTTAACAGTTTGTGGTTTTAATCTCTTAACTGTATTAATTAAAGTTTCAGCATTTTCAGCTAGAATTTTTGAATCCATTGATTTCTTTCCAACAGAAGCGTGAATAATTCCACCTTTGTCAGCACGATAATTAGCCTTACCTTTTTTAAGCTCTTCTACTGCTTTAGCAGGATTTGTAGTAACGGTACCAGTTTTAGGGTTTGGCATTAAACCTTTAGGACCTAATTTTTTACCGTATTTTCCTAATACTAGCATCATTTTTGGATCGGCAACAATTACATCAAAATCATATTTATCTTTGTTAAGAATTTCAGGAAGTTCTGCTGATGAATAAACATAATCAGCTCCAGCTTCTAATGATGCTTTTTGTGCAGCAGTTTCATCAGTCGCAACTAAAACCCTAACAGTTTTTCCAGTACCATGAGGTAGTAGAACTGATCCACGTAATTGTTGTTCTGATTTTCTTGTATCCAAATTTAATTTGATTGCAATGTCAAGTGATTCATCGAACTTAGCAAATGAAGCTTTTTTTGCTAATTCAATTGCTTCTGCTAATGAATAAACATCATTTTTATTAACTAGGCTTTTAACTGCTTTAACATTTTTAGATATTCTTTTTGCCATTAGTTAGCACCGCCTTTTAGTCATTCATCATATCCTTCAACTGTGATACCCATATTTTTTGCTGTTCCGGCAATTTGTTTCATTGCAGATTCAATTTTTGGTGAGTTTAAGTCAGGCAATTTATATTCAGCAATTTCTTTCAATTGTTCTAAAGTAATTGACCCAACTTTTTCTTTATTAGGTTTTCCACTACCTTTTTTAACCTTGGCAGCTTCAATTAATTTATAAGCTGTTGGGGCAGTAAATAATTTAAATGTAAATGATTTATCTTCATATACAGTTATCAAAACAGGAACCGGTTCAGATCCTCTGTCTTTAGTTTTGTCATTAAATGCTTTGGTAAACTCTGGCATGTTGATTCCAACACCCGCCAAAGATGGTCCGGGCTTAGCTTGCCCTGCATTAAATTGTAACTTGGCTTTTTTAACAATTTTTTTAGCCATAATAAAATCCTTTCGATTATTGTGGTGCAAATGAATTTAAATAAATTCTCCCACTTGCAAGAGGCAATTTAATATTGCAATAACTATTATAGCAAAGATTTTTTTATAAATAAAAAATCACAGATTAAATTTGTGATTTCAAATTGTAAATTAAAATGCTTGCGCTTTTTTAATAATTTCAGCTAATTTTTCTTCTAGTAGTTCAGCCATAGTATAACTTTTTAGTGGACTTGCTTTAACTCCAGCTAATAGGATTGTTTCACTTACTTCGGCACCCAAAAATTTTCATATACCTTCTAGATAATTTACATGGCTAGCTCATGGATACCATCCTAGCGGTGCTCCTTGTGTAGCAATAATTTGAACTTTTAGATTATCTAGCAGCCCAATCGCATCACCTTTTTTGGAATATTTATATGAAAAAGTTTTATCAGCAACAGCAATTCGGTCAAAAAAGGTTTTAACAGTGGCAGGAACATTGAAATTAATCATTGGACTATTCATAATAACCTTATCTACGCCTTTTAATAATTCAATGTAATAATCAGAGTCATCTTTGTTGAAAAAAATACCCCGGTTCTTTGATGTTAAAAGACTAGTTGACATGTGTAGATCATTTAAATTAATTTCTTGAAATTCATCTTCAGGATGAGTTTTTTGATACTCTTCTACATACCTTTTTGTCAACATTGTTGATATCGAATTTTCTTCTTCAATTGGCGAACCATAAATTACAATTATTTTAGCCATTTTTTTCTCCTTAGTATTTTATAAAATCTAATTTTATTATAACATTATAAAATTAAAAATAGCCTAATTGGCTATTTGACTAAAATGCTTTTGCTTTTGCAATTAGTTCATCTTTAAAAGTATCAACAATTTGATCTTTTGTCATATTAGCTAGAGGCGGAACATTTGTTCCTGGTGCTAAAAAGCTTGGACTAATTTTTGAACCTAAGAATCTTCACATCATTTCAACTAATTGAACTTGTTTAGGTTCTAAAGCTGTTGTTGGTGATCCTTGAGTTGCAATAATTTGAATTTTTAAGTGATCTAGTAAGCCAATTGCCTTACCATCAGTTGATCCTTCATAGGTAAATGTTTGACCTGCAACAATAATTCGGTCAAAGAAATTTTTAACTAATGTTGGAATAGCCAGGTTAATCATTGGTACAGAAATAATTATTTTATTTACTTCTTTTAATAATTTTATGTACTTAGCAGAATTTTCCTCATCAAAAAACTCTCCGATATTTTTTGATGTTAATCCAACTGTTGACATTTCAAGTTCATTTAAGTCTAATTCAATTATTTCGTCTTTTGGATTATTTTTACGATATTCATTTACGAAAAATTGTAATAATTTATACGATGTTGAATTCATTTTTGGCATTGGAGAACCATTTAAAACTAATACTTTTGCCATATTATGCTCCTTTTTTTATATTTGAATTCTAATTAGAAAATATAAATAAAGTATTTATAAGTTAATAATTAAACCATTAATAGTAGTATTTAAAATAAAAAAACTTAATACTTTGTATTAAGCATTTATTGGCGTAACGAAAGGATTTTCTTCCTCTATTTTTAGCTACTTTGTGCTAATGTTTTGCTTTAAACTACGTTGACAAATGGTGCGGATGAAGGGAATCGGACCCTCGTATTCAGATTGGCAACCTGATGTTCTACCATTGAACTACATCCGCATGGTGCAAGTGAAGGGAATCGGACCCTCGTATTCAGCTTGGAAGGCTGATGTTCTACCATTAAACTACACTCGCATTTGTGCTTTATTATTATACTATTAATCTAAAAAATGTTTAATTTTTTTTAGAAAATAATTTAAGAATTTAATAAAAAAGAAAACATATTTTGATAAATAAATTAATAGTAATAAAAATTAAATAATTAAATAAAAAATATAAATTAACCTTTTTTAATAATAGTAAGAATCCAAATGAAGATCTCAATTAATCTTACATAACGTTTTATTTATAGAATTAGCAATTATTAAATATTAGTATTTTGAGGTGTTTATATCAAAAAATATTCGTAATGAACTGTTTACTTTGATGTTTTAACAATAAAAAGATAGTAAAATTATTTTATTAGGGAAAATGGCAAAATTTAATCATTTTAATTTAAGTATGTTAAATCAAATACTTTTTTTAATAAGAAATAATTTATCTAATTTGTTTTAAATTAAGAGAAAATATCTCATATAGAAAGGAGATAATCATGAAGAGGTTATTTAAAATAAAAAAATTTAGAAATATAGGAATAAAAGATGAACAGGAAATCATCTTGAATAATTTTAGAGACAAAAATGATATCGGTAATTTAGTGATCATAGTTGGGCCAAATAATTCAGGTAAATCCAATATTTTAGATGCTCTATATGAATGAAAAAGTAATAATTTTTTAGAAGAAGACATAAATAATTTTGCATATGAAGAAAAAGATAAAAACATAGAAGTAGAATTAGAAATAAAAAATAATAATCAAAAAATTTCTTACAAAACAACAAATTCTAATAATCAGAAAAAAATAGAAATTGAAGGTATAGAAATTGATAAAGTTGAAACAGAAAAAATTATATGTGAATTAAAAGATCTAAAGAAAAAGCTAGATAGAAAAAATATAAAATTAGACAATATTGATTTAAATGAAATAATCAAATTTTTCGAAGGATATAAAAATGAATTAGTAGATTCTAAATTATTAACTTCTAAAAAAAATATAGAAAATTTTGTTAATTACTTAGTTAAAATTAATAACTATAGAGAAGACTATTACTATTATAGTGAAGTAAGTTCAGAATTGAAAAAAATTGTTAATTCATTTACTGAAAAAAGTAATATTTTTAGATTATATAAATTTGATAAATTTAAAAAAATTAATCAATATTCAACTACTAATTTCGGGTTTCCTATTGATTTTAATATAATTAAATATGAATTCAAGGAAATAGACCAGAATCAGTTTACAACAGAAGAAAATTCAATACAAAATAATAATTTGTTTAAATCAATATTTAAAATTATTGATTTTGATATTAAAAAAATAAATACAGAGTATAAGAGATTTAAAGATTGAAGAAATGTATCTATTTTAAGAAGTATAGAATCAGAAATTTCGGAAAAAATTAAAGAAATAAGCAAAAGATTTAATCAATTATATTTTTCCTATAATGAAAACGATGAGTATAACTTTACCATACGATTTGAGTCTAGGCAAATTCTTTTCGGACTAGAAAGAGGAAAATCTAGACAACCAATAAATTTATCACAACAATCGACAGGGTTTAAATGATTTTTTAATTTTTATTTTAACTTTTTAGCGAGCAACTCGTTAAATGCTGGTGATGTTATTTTACTTGATGAACCAGCAACTAATTTACACGTTGAAGGACAAAAAGAGTTAAGAAAATTTTTAAAAGAATTTGCAAGAAAAAATGGCGTAACATTTGTCATATCCACACATAGCCCATTTCTAATAGATATTGATAATCTCGAAGAATTAAGAATAGTAAAAACAAAAAATGATGAAATAAATATTGATAATTTGTTCACCCTCGTAAATATTAATGATCCAAATTCATTATTACCAATTAAAAAATCCTTAACAATAGGTCAAAATATTTTATATGAATATGAAACTAAGGTAATATGAGTAGAAGGGATAACCGACTATATTTACCTAACAATGTTTAAGGAAATGTTGAAAAAGAAAAATATTGCTTTTTTACCATTCAATGGTGTAGGAAATGATGAAAAAAAGAGAAAGATAATAGCAGAAAAAATAGTAAAAACTTATTTTCCAAAGGTTAGCATACTTGTTGATGGTGATGCAAATGGAAATGAAATGAAAAGAATCTGCGAAGAATCAAATTTAATACAAGTAAAATCTATTTCTGACCTAAATGACAATAATAATCAATTTAAAGAAATAGAAGATTTATTTAGCGATACTGAAGTTAAAAATTTTAAATTGAAAGAAAAAAGTTCCGAAAATGTAATAATTATGAAACAAAATGCAAAACTTTCTGATTTTTCTGAAAATACAATAAAAAACTTCGAAAAATTGTTTGATTTATTATTGAAATAACTTCGATAAATTGAAAAATGAAAAAAATAAAATAAAAAAAATGGCGATCGTGGCAGGATTCGAACCTGCGACCACATGCTTAGAAGGCACGTACTCTATCCCCTGAGCTACACGACCATTACTAATATATTTTAGCATATATTTAACCTTAAATATAAAAAAATATATTATTTATTATCATTTTTCTTCAATAATTTTTCTCGCCAATTTTTCACTAATAATTTCTTTAAGTTCTTCAAGTGAAGCACTTAAGATATTTTGATATGTTTTAAATCTCAATAAAAGCTTCTCTAGTGTTGCTTTTCCAAGACCATTTATTTTTAGTAATGGATTATTAACTAAAGCTTTAAGATGCTTTTTATTGTACATGGCTTTAACAAAACGATCAACTTCTGTCTGCATTCTTGCTAGTAAATTAAAGGAATTGCTATCAGTGATATCAATTAAATTACCCCATTCATCAACGACATATTTTGTTTCGTGTCTTTCATCTTTGACAAGTCCAAATACTGGTATATTTAAGTTGAGGACGGATAATGAAGCCTTAATTTCAGCAATTTGTGCCATTGCTCCATCTGCTAAAATGACATCAATTTCGTTGGCAAATTCTTTAAAATAATGTAGCGAAGTTTGCCGCATATATTCAACATCAGCATGTCGTAAATTAGAATTATCAAGATTATAAAAACGGTAATCTTTTTTTGAGGGTTGACCATTAATGTATAAAATTCCTCCACCTATGACCTCATTGCTGCCCTTCAGAAATGAATTATCTAAAATTGCAATTTTGTTTGTTGGACATTTAAAAAAAGCACTTAGATTTTCCTGGGCAATAGCAGTTCTTAAGATCAAATTATTGTAATTCTGAATTTTAAGTTCAACATTATTTTCAGCATTTTGTTGTGCTTTGTTACTTAGTTCAGTCTCGGAAAATGAAATTAAATCAAAGAATTCTAAACGTAGATCTTTATATTTTTCAGGAAAAATAATCTGATCAGGAATTAGCTGATTTGCATAAAAATTTGACAAAAATTCATTAATTGCGTTTACGAGTGAAGTTTTGATTTGAAATGAAAAATCCTGTTGATTAATTAGCGTTCCATTTCTGTATACCATTGCATGAATTAAAACAATGTCCTCTTTTTGAAAAAAGCCAAAAACATCCATTGCCTTTTGCGATTTAATAAAAATGTGTTGATCCTGAGCATTGTAATTTAGTAGTTCTAAAATATCATTATAAAATTTAGCCTGCTCAAACATATTATTTTCAATCGCATCGGCGATTTTTTGGTTTAAAGTACTTTTGAAATGTTTGCCAAAATTCATAACCTTTTTAGCTTCTTGAAATCTCTCTGTGGCAAATTCTTTGCTTTGTTTTTCAACAATTAAACCATCCTGTGAAAGAAGTAGATGATTTAGGTAACGAATTAGTGGTTTAAAATCTTTATTGTTGGGTAGAGGGCCATAATAAAGTGCATTTTTTTCTTTTTCATATTTATTCTTAATAGCAATTTCTAAAACATTATTGTTATGTAATTTTACTCTAATATAAGGAAAGGAATTTCTAACCGGAAATAGAACATTATAAAATGGTCGATATTCATCAATTAATTTTCGCTCTTGAATAAAAGCTTCACGGTCACTTTCAAGAATGATTGTCGAAAAAGATGCTATTTTTTCAAGCATCTTTGGGGTTTTATATGAATTTAACATTTTACTATCAAAGTATTGACTCATTCTTTGTTTTAAATTTTTTGCTTTGCCGACATAGATAACTTTCCCGAATTTATCTTTTCATAAATAAACTCCGGGTTTATCAGAAACATCCTTAATTAACTCTTTACTAATCATATTATTTTATGCTTTGAAAAAAGGCGGTTAAAAGCTGGTCAAAACGAAGCATTGGATCTAAGTTGAAATCAGGGGTAACAAGCTCAAAAGCCACGTCCTTGTATCATCCCATTTTGCCATTTTTTTCTTCTTTATCTTCGCGGTGTGATAGATAATAATTAGGCTTCTTACCTTCAAGAAAAGAAAGGTCAAGATCATACAGTGGTTTGATGGTAATTTCAGAGTGTGAGTTTGGAATTTTGTCATTAAAAACTTCATAGTACATAATGCTATTCATTCCAACCTTATTACCAAATGATGTCAGTGCAGCATAGTGTTTATTTTTTTCATTAATGGCAAATAAAGCGCATGATTGAATAGAAAATAATTTGTTTTCTTTATCTTCTAAAATTAAGGCGGTATATGGATGAGTGAAGTTTCTAATAAGTTCATGAGTTTTTTCATCAATCTCATATAGAAAAACTGCATCACTAATTGGCAATTTTTTTGCTTGCTTTTCAAGTTCAATAAATGCTCTCAAATTATCTTCTGAAGCACTAGGGTCTTTGAAAAAACCCATGTCCTCAGTAGCCACGTAGTATTTTCCTAGTTCTAATTTTGTGTAAACATAAACATTTTCTAGTATTTCATTTTTGTCATTAAGTAGCACATTCGCAGTAAATCTTTGATATTGTGGAAACATCTTCCATCTGTCCACCATAAATAACTCATCTTTGCTAATCTCAAAAACTGTTCCTCTTACTTGACTTGAAAGATCTTTTTTTAATAAAAAGTATCTCGATTCATCTACACATTTAACATAGCCATTTAAAGTAGCAGCCATTCTTTTGGTATCTTTAGCAAACAAGTTCTCAAAAAAGATTGGATCTTGCATACTATCATAACTAAAGATATAATATTTTTCTTCCATAACAACCTCGCAATTAATTAATAAAAAAATTATATCAAAGTAACAGACATAATTTTAAGTTAAGATAATGATTTGAATTTTTATTTATATCAAAAATATCATTTAATTTATTATATAATAATATTGCCATGAGAACGACAACCTTGTAATTTGGTCAGGATAGAAATATAGCAGCCATATCGAGAAGTGTTGTGTCTTGTGGTTTTTTATATATGGAGGTAAATAAATGTTTTGTTCCCGTCTTTTAATGCCAATTGATAATTTCAATGATATGATTGCGTTCCCAATTTTAAGAACAGTTGATATGACAGTTTATATTAAACTTTCTAAAAAGCCATTCCATAATGCTACCAAATGTTTAGATAAAATTGAGCAACCCACTAATTATGATACTGTTACCTTCGGCGAATTATACTATGAAGAGCATGAATTTTATTTAGTTAAAACTAGTGAATTTGATGAATTTACTGAAAATGTTTATATTCATTGAAATTATCTAGATGACGAAAAAGATTATCAACCTAGTTATTTTATTTTAAGTGCCTTAAAAGATTTTCAAGCAATTATTAACCGTGAAAAGCTAACAAATGCTACGCTTATTATCATGGATGTTCAACCTAATCAAGCAAAACCATACTATGTTTACTGTGATCCAGAAATTGCTAAGCAAGAACTTGATTATTTCTTTGATAATTTTCCAAAGCGCGATGCATTGTTAATTAACGCGTCATCAGTGCTTTTTGAAGAGCTACCGATTGCTAATAAAAAATTTTTTGATCCCAATGATTTGTCGCATTTATATCTAACCAACCAAATTGGATTATATGCCGAAAAAAATATTAAAATCCTCAAAGATAAATTACGGGATGTGAATTAATAAAAAAAAGACCGCAAGTAATTGGGTCTTTTTTTTAAGCGATAATTAACGGTTGTAGTACTCAACAATTAGAGATTCATTAATATCTTTAGCAAATTCATTTCTTTCTGGTAATCTTGTTAAAGTAACTTTGAAGTTGTCTTTTTTTAGTCAATCAGCAGTTACCATTACTTCGGTAGCATCTTTAACATCATTGTTGTTTTGTAGTGAAGGTTTCATTTCAATCACTGAACCAACTTTAACAAGCATTGATGGAATATTTGCTTTATGACCATCTAAAGTAAAGTGACCATGATTAACGAATTGACGAGCCTGTGCTCTTGTACGAGCTCACCCTGCTCTGAAAACTAAATTGTCTAATCTTGTTTCCACTAATTGAAGTAAATTAGTACCGGTAACACCTGATTTTTTTGATGCTGCCATGAACAAAGTCTTGAATTGACGTTCATTAATTCCATACATGTATCTAACTTTTTGTTTTTCATACATGTGAATTTGGTAGTCAGATGGTTTTGATCTTTTTGCTCCGTGTTGTCCTGGGGCAGTGGTACGTTTTTTACCTTTAGTAAATTCTTTATTATTTTCTAGCAATGAAATGCCGTATCTTCTACTTTTCTTAAAAATAGAACCAGTAAATCTTGACATATTTTTCCTTTCAATATGCAAAGAACAATCTCCATAATTCTCTTACAATGTTTTTATTCTAATGATTTCGGGATAACAGCTTCCTTACTTTCAAATTTAAAGCAAAATAAAAACGGTTTGTAAAATATTATAGTGCTGTATCAATGCGTATATTATTTTATCTTATTTATTAAAATAAATTTTAATCTTGCAAATATTTATTCTTCTTCATCTAATTCAGGGATAATTGGCTTAGCATAAGCACGTAGCGTCATCGCAAAATATTTCCTTAAATTTTGGGCAAGGTTTCCCTTGGTTTTTTTATTCTCTTGGCAAATAAAAAGCAAGCGATTAAGTTCATATGAAAATTTAATTCCGACTCATTCATGCTCTTCAAAATGAATTTTGGCTAAATATTTTTCTTTATTAAAAATATTTTCCCTTAAATCTTCAATTCTTGAAATTTCAATTTGATTTATCGTCATTTGTGAGAATATCTTTGTTTCAAATGACTCTAAATTCTTAGGATCACAACTAAAACTAAAGTTAGTTATTAGTAGATCGTCAATTTGTATTAAGTTTTGGTTTTTTAAATCGTCAAATTTCATATGTTGAGTCTCATAGTAATTGAACATATCCGAAAAAATCGAAGCCGCTAAGAAGGCATCACCGTAACGAGATTGCGAAAAACCAAAGTTAATTTCATAATTTTCATTGAAAAACAAATTGATATTATTCGTGTCTAAAGAATTTTCATAAAAAAAGCCAATGTTATATGATAAGTCATATTTTTTAGCAATAGTTTCAAATAAACTATTTTTTGTAAGTAGAGTTGATTTAATTTCGTGAATCGTTTTAGAGTTTTTATTTGTCTTTAGAATGCTATTGACAAAAATTAAATAATTAGCTATTAGTTCATTAATATCAATTAATTCATATTTTGGCATAATTGACATACGATTTTGTTTTTTGTAAATGTATAACTTTTGAAAATCATATGAAAATTTAAAAATGTAATTAATGTTTTTAAATTTGTTAGCCGCGGTAATAGGCAAATAAATAACTTTAGGTTTATCTTCAGTAAATTTGTTTTTTACAAACCGATAGCCAATATCATTTTTACCCATTATTCGCTTCACAAAACTTTCACTTAGATTGTCATAAACAATTCCGATGGTAATTAATTTATTGCCACTTTCAGTGTGATTGTAGTTAACAATTTCAGCCACATATTCATTTAGCAATTTATTAAAATCTAAAAAATTTGCTTCATCTTCGAATTCATTAATATCGCCAAGATTAGTGATATCTAGCCTATTAATAATTTTTTCAAGGAATTTAAACGCCACCGGCAAGCCCTTATTATCAAAAATTGAAATTGCGTAATTGCTGTCATAGGTATATTTTGATAAATAAACTACTAAATTAATTCCGTCAATTTTATTAAGAATGAATTTGATGAAATTCTTTGATGCTGGTGCCTGTTTAAATAACATAAAAGGTTGCATTTTATTGGCCTTAAATATATTAGCAATGCTTTTAGTATAACTATCGAAATTTTCATTAGATCCATCATGAACAATTAAAATTTTTAGATTTTGTCCTTTAAGTTCATTTGCAAGTGCTTGTGCTCAAAGCTTAATTGTAAGTTTATTAAATTTATAATTTCCAAATCCTAGTGTAGCAACAAAACTATTATTTATGTATGAAAATGAATTTAAAAAATTTTTATCATTAAGATAAGCGCTGTTAACAGCCTTTAAGTCCTTTTTATTTTTCATAAAATAAATTTGTCATTGTTTAAAATCAATCATTTATTCACCAAATATTCCCTTTTTTAGATTAAATAGAAACTCAGAAAAAGTTGCTGTTTCTAGATTATTATACAAATATTTACTAAATACCAGCGCAATATTTTTTCTGAAAGCATCACTTTGATTATCAACCGGTTCTTGAAAAGCAAGCGTATTTTCTCTTTTGGCATTTAATAAAAATTCGCGATTAGCCAAGTTGGGTTTTGTCATCTTTGCATATTCTTTAATAAAGTTATCACTCGGAAAAATATAACCAAGTTTATAGGCAATATATTCAACCGGGGTAAATTTTAAAATCTTTGGTCCAACCTTTCAGTTAATAATGTTATTTTTATTATACATTCAATTAACAAAATTAATTGTGCTTCTATTTTGCACTCCAGTTTTTGAAATTCCAATAAGACTATTACCTTGCACTAAAAAAGATTCATTTTTATCATTAACATCATTTTTATTAGGTGATGGTAGAAATTGAAATTCCTTAATTTTTTTAGTTTTATTATTTTTTAGTAGTTCAAAAAAACGAGTTGAGGTCAAAGCGAACATTTTTGTGCTAATATAGGGATTAGCATCGCTTTCGCTATTGTACAATGAAATTTTAGAGTTAATAAGACTTGATTTAATATAGTCAAAAGCTCATTTTAATTGTTCATTTTCTTCGCTGCCTATTTTAAAGACTTTAGAATAGTCTAATAAACCATTTGCTTTTCTTTTCAAAAAGAAATTCGCATATGAGCTTTTAGCATGATTGAATAGCAAAGAATAAACAAAGTTATTAATACTACGAATATGAAAAGTTTCAATTTTGACTTTACTATCTTTTTGACTAAAGGTATGAGCGATTTTAGTGGCTAAATTAATTAGACCAAAATTACTTTTAAAATTTAGATCATCAACGGTTGTAAAGAATTCTCTTAATTTATCACTGTTGAAGGTAATATCCTGTGACATTCAAAATTTCTTTGTTGTTTCCTTTAGTTGTCCATTTGAGCTTCGATAATAATTTAAGGCAGTTAGAAAAATTTGTTGTCTTTGTAAATTTAGCGTAATTTTTATGTCATTTTCTTCCAGAAAACGCAGTCCTTCATATAGAAACATTCCTAAAAGGATGTTATTAATAACGAGCGATTCGCCGCTAACCGAAAAAGGAAGGAGAATATTTTCATTAGCTAAGGTATTTATCTGTTGATTATTAATAATAAATTTTTTATCTATGTTACTTTCATTAATTAGGTCATGAAAATTTAGACTACGCTGATATCCATATAAGGTATTTGCTAAGCTTGGGTAGTATAAAACCAGATTGGGGATGTATTCATTTTTCGAACTTAAATCTAATCTTATTTTATGGTATATTAAATTACGATTTTTGCTTTGTTCAATTTCCACTGGCAGATAATTATTGCTGTTTTGCTCTAGAAGGTTATTGTAGACATTAACAACATCATAAAATGGTTTGCTTTCACGCTCTTTGTCATACGGAATTTTAAAAATAATTGCATCACTATTTTTTTTGTTAATACAACTTACTAAAGTAACAGAAAATGGAACAATCGACAAGATCCCAAAGCTTTTAAATATCTTAAAAAATTTCATTTCTTTAATTATAAAGAAAAAAAACTATGAGACATTATTTTCATAGTTTTTTGTGACTAATTTTTGAATATATAAATAAATGTAAATTAGAATATTTTAAAAGTTTTATTTTATATTCCACTTTGTACAAGTCTAATTGGAACTAGAAGCAAGCCCATAGCTCCAAGAATTGCTAAGATTATACCTGCAATAACAGATAATGAAATCCCAACAATTCCGACAATTTTTAAAATCGCAATCTTTCTTTGACTTTTTTGTAATTTTATTAATGTAATTTCGTTATTGTTGTCCATAATTTTATCCTTTTGTTGCGTTTCCATTTCTAGAAATTGCATCCATAATTCTTCTTCTAAAAATGAAGTAAATAATAAGCATTGGTAGAATTGCTAAAACTGTTGCAGCCATACGAATACTTGTGTAAAGTATTTGAAGGTCGGCATCAGGATCCTTACCGGTGGTAAATACTCATAAGTTCATTGGTTGTCATAAGGAATTTGATCCTGCTAAAATTAATGCTGGTCAAGTATATGAGTTTCATGAAGCAAAAGCCGTTAGGATGGCGACAGTTCATGTCGTTGATTTAACCATTGGTAATGCTATATTAAAGAAATATCTAAATCCGCCAGCTCCATCTAGCATCGATGATTCTTTTACCGAGTTAGGAATTGCTTCAAATGCATTTTTATACATGTATGAGAAAAAGATTGAAGCGGCAAATGGAATAACTAGGGCAATAATCGTTAATGCTCCAGAGTGTCATCCCATCCGAACGATAACTGTGTATTGTCCAGTTAGTAGGGCAACTTCCGGAAGTATTAGTAATGATAGAAAGAAAGCAAAGAATGCTCCTTTTCCCTTTCAATTCTTAAGTGACAGTGCATAGCCTAACGTAATTGAGAAAAATAATCTAATTAGTATAGAAAAGAATGTTATTCCCAATGTAAATACAAGTGATTGTAAGTATCCTTGTTCAAGGGCAGCTCTGTAATTATCTCAGTGGAATCATTTTCCACCTTCGGTAAATGGTATTGGGAAAAGAATAGTTGTTGTTTGTCTAGTTTGTCACAATTTATCTGTCAATGACTGAGTAAGCATGAAATAAAATGGAAAAATAATAAGTAATGCGAAAAATCCTAAAACTATTATTTTAAAGATTCATGAAGCAGCTTTGGAAGCAACACCAGTTGAAGAGTATGGCTTAGAAATTAATTCTTGTTTAGATTTTAAATAACGATTCTCTCAAGACTGACGCGTTTTTAATTTTATTAACGACATTTTTTTCTCCTAATGTTCTCACACCTTTTAATGTGAAAAATACTATTTTTCTTAAGCCAAATGATAGTGCTAGTCCTAGAATGAACAATACAATTGATGCTGCTCCGGCCAATGCAAAATCAGTTTTAGTTACCGCAAAAATGTAAAGTAAAATTGATTGTCCATTGAATTGTAAGGCACTTTCGGGACTATTATTAAATAATGCTAGTGGGAAGATTTTTATTCCCCCAATTATTCCTATGGTGAATAGGAAAGAAATTGTTTTGCTAATTGCTGGTAGAGTAATTGTATAGAATTGTTTTCTTGAAGATGCGCCATCAATTGATGCTGCTTTGTATAAATCTGGGTTAACTGACAACATTGATGATGTTAGTATTAGAATTTGGAATGCCAAGTTTCCTCATATTCCTCTTATAAGAATAACAAAGAATGCATTTCAACTTCCTGATGAATTATCTTCTAAAAAGTTAATTGGATTTTTAACTATTTTTAGATCAAGTAGAATTTTGTTAATTAGTCCACCTTGTGATCTAAAGATAAATGCAAATGCTAGTGATACAGCAATTCCCGATGTTACGTATGGTAGGAAAAAGACAGTTTGCCAAAATCCTCTTGCCCGTTTCTTAATAACTTGACTAATTGCCGAACTAATAAGCAGCGAGATCGACAAGCTTATTGGTAAAGCTACCACTGCATAAACAAGAGAGTTTCTAATAGCAATTATAAATGTAGTGTCATTAAAAAGTGTTCTGAAGTTTCCGAATCCAAAGACAGTATCATTCCTTGTGAATCCAACATTAACTCTAAATGACCCAATAATAACTAATATAAATGGAATTATTGTTAACAGTAAAATTGTTATTAATGATGGAATCATAAGTAGAAATGGTTTCCAGAATGGTGTTTTATTATTTAAAACACTTAGAGCTAGGCCTGTGTTTTTAATACGATATTTTTTTCAAAAATATGTTTTCATATCTATACACGCTCTTTTGTATCAACATCAAACAAATGATATAAATCAGTATTTTTAATATTTAATCTAACCATTTCACCAATATCGTATTTTAATTTTGATGATAGGAATACGTTTGAAATTTTATCCATTTTTTCAATGAAGATTTGAGCTTGAATTTCTTTTCCAAGATATTCAACCACTCTAATTTCACCTTCAAATGTTCCAGTTTCACTTTCAACTAAAGCTTCACCTCTAAATCCAACGTCAATTGATGATTTCTTATAATCAGATGGTACTTTTAGTAGGTTTTTACCATTATACTTTACATATCCCTTGCTGTCAACCTTTGCTTCAAAGATTGTCATTTCAGGCACACCTAAGAATTTAGCAACAAATTCATTTTTAGGTTTTGAATACAGTTCGATTGGGCTTCCAATTTGTTGTACTTTAGCAGTTGACATACAAACAACTTTATCACTAATTGACATTGCTTCTTCTTGGTCATGGGTAACAAAGACAGTGGTTATGCCAAGTTCTTGCTGAATTGAACGTATTCACTTTCTTGTTGAGATACGTAGTTTCGCATCCAAGTTTGATAGCGGTTCATCTAGTAGTAAAATTTTTGGTTTTTTAACAATAGCTCTAGCGATTGCTA
Organism: Mycoplasma phocoeninasale; assembly: GCF_012934885.1. Lineage (GTDB taxonomy): Bacteria > Bacillota_I > Bacilli_A > Mycoplasmatales > Metamycoplasmataceae > Metamycoplasma > Metamycoplasma phocoeninasale. Next base: position 145,203 of record NZ_CP051480.1, read on the forward strand.
CCCTTTGTTGTTGACCACCAGAAAGTTGTGTTGGTCTTTTTGCTAAGTTTTTAGTAATATCAACCCTTTTAGCAACTTCAAGAACATCTCTAACGATTGCCTCTTGAATTGTTAAAACGTCTTTTGAAAATTCTTTAATATTATCTTGTAATTCATTTGGCAGCGTTGAAATTAAAGCTTTAATTTTCTTGTCAAATGATCCTTTTTGAATTTGATTTTTTGCAAATAGAGGTTCGAATAATTTTAGACATTCTTCACGATATTCTCTTTTAGTAACGGCTAATGTCATTTTATATCTTTGTTTGATTTCAGCAATTTTTTGGATTAAAGGAGAAATCTTTGAATAATTTTCAACTTTTGAAATTTCTTCTTTAACTAAATTGCTTTCATAAACTTCTTTTTTAAGAATTGCTTCTTTGTTTGCTAAATATTCTGATTCCATTTTGCTTTTAGCATTCATGTCAGTACTTGATTTTGAATTTTGAAGGAACTTCTTATATTCCATTTCATTGTCTTGAAGTTCCTTGTTTTTATTAAATTCAATTTCTCGCAATTTAGCATAAAGAGGTGAAAGTTTTTGAACTTTTCTTTTGTATTTTAATTCTTCTTTTGCTTTTTTAACAGCTAAAGCATTTCTTGTTTTCGCTTCTTTATATTTAATTTCATAATCTGATTTAGTTTCAGCATATTCTTTTTTGAAATTGTCTTTGATTTCTATAATTTTATTGTTGTACTCAGCAATATTTTGATTTGCCTTTGTGATTATTGGATTAACATAGCTAGAATCAAATCTACCATTATTTTTGATAGCATAGTTTTCTTGCTCACTCTTTATGACAGATTTTTCATAAGCAATTTTTGATTGCATTTCCTTAATGCTAGTGTATTTTTTTTCTTTAAGATTTTTTAAATCTTTAAGTACTTTTTTAGTTAATCCTGATCCTTCAGCAATACTTTTGGTAACCAAGAAATTGTAGTTATTTAGCTCATTGTCAATAATATTGTTATGTTCGGCAATAAGTTCATTTAAATACTTAATAGTTTCTTTTGGGTTATCAATTAAATGATAGAATTTCTTATTAAATACCTCTAATGCATCAGCACCAATGCCATGATGCTTTAGAATAATTTCAAAAATCTTGTGCTGCGATGTCCTGGTTTTTTCAATCACTTCTTCTTTTCAGTGTTTGTCATTTGACAATGGGAAGGCGATATTCTCATAAACAGTCATGTGAGGGTATAGGGCATAGTTTTGGAAAACCAATCCTAATTCCCTTTGTTGAGGAGAAAACTTTGTAACATCCAACCCTGAGAAAAATATTTTTCCACTTGTTGGTCTTAAAAGTCCCGAAATAGCATTCAAGGTTGTTGTCTTTCCTGATCCCGATGGACCAAGCAAGGTAACTAACTCTCCTTTTGCAATGGTGAATGAAGCATTATCAACGGCTAGTGACTCACCGAAGTCAATTACTAAATCCTTGATTTCAATAGCATGAATGCTTTTCTTCATTTCATAACGTTTTTTAGAGAAACTATGAATATCTTCCTGCGATAATGAACTATTTGTGTTATTTTGTTTCATAGTTGTTCCTTATTTTAATTTTGATTTTAAAAACTTGTAAATGTTGTTTTCTTCATTTGGTTTTATAGTAGATTTACTCCATAATGAAGGATGTAAAATGAATAGCGATGAGTCAATCAAATCAGAACCATGTTCTTGATATTTAGAAGCGAGAACGTATGGGTCTTTGAAATTGTGTGGTTCACCATAAAATCCTTTTTTATTCAAAATTCCATAATTGATAGCATAAGCTGCATATGGTAGAGTATATGAATAAAGGTTTCTTGGTTGTCCTTCAGGCTTATTATAATCGGCGATAAAATCGTTAATATCTTCTGTTGATATTCTTGCTAAGGTATATCCTGCGGCAAGCATTTCAATGGCGAAGTTTCTCACAAAATTTTCTCCAAAAAATACTGATCCCACAACTCTATCATAAGTTTTGTCGGTTCAATTTTTAGAAATTACTCTAACTTTTGTACCAACTGGAAGTAAACCTCTAGCGTATTCACTATCTATGTGTGCCAAGGCTTTTTCTTCCTCACCTACATTTGGAGTGTTTTCTTCTAGGGTATCGATTAATGGTATTCTTATTCTTATAATATTAGGTAGGTTAATAGTTCTGCCATTAGGAAGCACTTTTGGTTGTTGAGTTACTCTGACTGTCATAGTATCCCCATCAGCTAAACTAACTATTTCACCTTCAATATAGTTGAAATATTCTCAAAGTGATTGTTTTACAGTGATTCTTTGACCGTCTTTTCTAATACGGTAACTAACCTCATTATCGAAAATTCTACCTACATTTTTATAATCATTAACATTAGATTTAACATAAACATTATCCTCTGTGTTTAGTTTGATTGTTTCTGCAGTCAATTTTTCAGTTGAACAAGAAATTGCAGAAATAGGAAACCCTACCATTACGATAGGGGCTGCTATTCCCAATATTAATTTCTTTTTAAGCATTATTATCCTTTTACCTTAAATGCTTTAGTTATACCATTTAGTAATGATTGAAATGTAATTTCTGTACCACTTTGGGCTGCTGTAACTAATCCGCCTGCCGCTGAGGTGATTGCTCTTCTTAAGGCATCTGATTCTGCAGCAGCAACATCCTCAACGATAACGTAATTTTCATCATTATTTGCTTTCTTAAAGTTTTCGAAGCCAAGTTTGCTTGCTGGGTTTAGTCTTCTGATTTCTGGTGAATCAGGAGCTTTTGTGAAATATTCTTCAGTTGGAGAAACATAACTTGATTCAAAGTTAAATGCATCCAAGGCAGTAACTTTTGTATAAGTATTTGTAACTTCAGATCCACGACGACCTGTTTTTAAGCTTATTTCATCATGTTTTTGAGTGAAAATCCATTTCATAAATAATCTTGTAGCTTTATCTTGTTTTTCAGTTGCATGAATTCCAACTAATGATGGGCCTTGTGAAAATACACCGTGTTTTTCATCGGTTTTTCCATATTTTTCAGGAGATGAAATTCATGTAGCATCATTTTTAACAACAACATTATTCTCAGTTAATTGTTGAACTAAAATAGCATCTTTTTCTAGATAGAAGTAATTTTTGTCATCAGAATTATCATCTTTGAAGATATCTCCTAATTCTAAGCCAGAAAATTCAACAGTTTTTTGTGTTTTAGTTGTATCAAAATAGGTGAAAACAACTTTTCCATCTTTAAATGATCAGGCAGGTCCTGAAACTATTCATCCTTCTTTTCCTTTAAGTGCTTTGGCTTTTTCATCAGCTGCGGCATCTTTTAGCTGTTTATCGAATCTACCAATTTGAGTTTCAGTACTCAATTTAACGCTGTTTGTGTTTTTGTTATTTAGTGAATTAAATCAAAAGGCAGTTGAATCAGGAGTTTTGTCATTACTGTTTGTGGTTTTTAACTCTAGAGAATTATTTTCCAATGAACTGGTAGTATCTTTTATAGTGTATTTTTTCAAATCTTTAGCACTTCTTATAAATGTATGACTGTATCCAGCAGTTGAACCAATGCTCATTGCTAATTTGAAGTTAGATAGTGATGATGATCCGTATTTACCACCACCACCAACTCAAATAGCACCTTCATCAATACCTTTAATTAATAAATCAGAGATTTTCTTGAAAAGTTGGTATTGTTTTGTTCCTGGTTTTAAAAATGAAGCAAAGTCTCATCCACCAGTAACTGCTATTTTTGAATCAGGAGTTATATAGTTATCTTTGTAGTCTCCTTTTGAAAGTGAAGCTGCCATCACATTAATTGCAGTTGGAAGAAAGTCGAATCCCAAAACATAGTTATCAACTACATTAGGATAAATCTTTTTCATAGCAATTGACATATTAATCAAGTCTTCATAATTTTCAAATGATTCGTCTGAAATAGTTGGAACCAGTTGAAGAATTTGATCTTTTACAGTTGCCACATTAGCAACTTTTCCAGCATCTCACAATTTATCAATAAAAGATTTTTTACCTGCAGCTACTTTTACATATGATTCAATATATGAATCAATAGCAGCGTGTTTTGTTCCTTTTTGAACACCCAGATCAGTTAAGTCTTTCAATAATTTTCCTAATAGTGGTTTAGCGATAGCATTCATTTCTGATGAACGCGATAGTGGAACTGCTCATTTTTCATTCTTGAAGTTACCGGCAATTAGAGAATTAACATCTTTGAATGCTTTAGAAAGTCCAAAACTTTCATATTCTTCATCAGGAACAGTTAAGTTCATTTCATATTTAGCAATTAATGATGCTGCTGTTGGGTAGTTAACAATAATATTTCAGAATTCACGAGTATCTTTGGCTTGAAGTTTCGCTGAAAGAACGTCAGTATTATAACCATTTGGCAAGGTTATAACATCAACTTCCATGTATCCTTCGGCTTTTTTATTATTATCTTTTACTCATTTGTTGTATACATCAACAATTCCTTGTAAGGCTTGTCCTTGTGGACCAGTTTTTGAAAAACCAGTAGCTATTCTAAGTTTATCTCTTTCATTTTGATCGAATCTACCAGTTCCACCACACGCAGCGGCAATAGGAAGAATGGCTAGAACAGATGCAAATGGAATTGCTCCTAGTAAAATTTTTTTCATTTTTTTCATATATGAATTTAAGAATCCTTTCGTTTAATTAATTTAAAATTCTTTATCTAAAACAAAAACAAACCAAAATAGCACCATGCTAAGTTTGGTTTGTTATAAAACTATGAAACTATTAAAATATTCTAATTTTTTCACATTAATATTTTATTATATTTTTCCAAATATTTTACTTTTTGAGTTTTTTAAAACTAAAAGCCAGCAAGAAGTATAAAATTGCAATTATTTCTGTAAAAAAAAAGTACAAAATACGTTTTTTTGGCCATTTTGAATGTTAATTATTGATGTTTATTCAGGTTTTATTTTTTCACTAAAGATGAGTTTAAAAATTTGAATTTGTAATTGTTGAATGACAACATATAAAAATTATTAAATGATTCGTAGTTTTTAACATGTTTTAAAATATAAAGTTCATAGACAAATACAGAAATATTTACACCATAAATTGTAACCATTAGCACAATAAACAATCTAACTACTGCTCGTAAATCTTCGGTTTCTTCACTAGAAAAAATTAAGATTGCAAAGATAATTAAGCTATTAATTAAAGTCGGAATAACAATATTAAAAATTGTTGTTCTAATAATGGCGGTTTTTCTTTGGCTGCTAAAATCAGGATCAAGATAGCTATGCTTTGCAAAATCTGCATTAATTTCATTTACAAGATTAGCATAATCAATTGATGCTTCAGAGTATTCTAGTAGTGAAGCAACAAGTGCAGTAAATTGTGATTTTGTCATGGCAGATTTTAAATCAAAGACTTCTTTAATACGTCTTTCTTTTAAAATAAATTGTTTTTGATGTGATCTTAATGAATTAAGATAGGCATAATATTCAAAGAAATCACTTATTTTTAGACGTTTATAAATGTCAAGAAAAATAAATGATGCCAAAATCAATAAAATGGCTGAAAGAAAACCAACTAAGCAGCTCACAATAACATCATTCACAATTCTTAAAGTGCTTTCATATTTATTTTGGAAAACAGCGCTAATGTAGATTAGCAGAATTCAAGTGATAGTAATTGTGGCAATTCATAAAGCTCGATACCAAATTGAGTGAATTTCGATTGTTTTAAGCTTTTTAAGCTCGTTTTTACGATTATTCATGCTCCTCCTATACTCTATAATTATAAATAAAAAAGTAACTTAAATAATTAAGTACTTAAATTAGTGATTTTAATCATATGGTGCTCCAGACTGGACTTGAACCAGCATGACTTTCATCGGTTGATTTTGAGTCAACTGCGTATACCATTTCGCCACTGGAGCAGATACAATAATTATTATATATATTTTTTTGGAAAATTAGAAATTTCAGGCTAATAAAGTTCTATAATAGACAATATGAATTTAAAATACATCTTTGATACCCAAATTAAATTAGATGAAGAAATTAGCAATTCACTCATCAACCCAAGCAATGTTGATAAAAAAAGAGTAATTGCCTTGTTAGTTGAACTTGGCGAATTTGCCAATGAAGTCATGACCTTTAAATACTGAAAAAAACAAATTAAAATTAACCATGAATCAATGCTAGAAGAATTTGCCGATGGCATTCATTTTCTAACCAGTATTGCATATCGCAATCATCTAAATCCAGAAATTCCAGTCATTATCAAACATACTGATTTTAATATACAACTAATTTTTACATATCAATGTTTTACTAAATTGTTTAAATCTGAGAAAAAATCAAATATCAAAAAAGCATATGGAGCATATTTGGGACTAGGTGAGATCATGAAGATTTCATATAATGACATTATTGAATCATACAATAAGAAAAATCAAAAAAACTTTGAGAGAATTAAGAATAATTACTAATAATTTTTTAACAAAGCAATAAATTAGTAGGGCTAATCTATTCCTACTTTTATTTTTATTTTTTATAATCTAGCAAAGGATATTGAGCATAAAGATCATATTAAAAATATCTCTAATCTTTGTAAATATACTAATTGATAAATATCATTTTAGTAGACAACTAATGAGGTTAAGTAAAATTTCGTCCGTGTATAAAATGGAAAACCTTAGCTTTTTTAAGTAGTTATACATTTGCAGTTTTATAATTTATTATGGAAATTATGATAAAAAATTAAAATTTATTCAAACCAGGTAATAAAAAGCACTAAAAATTGATTAAATAAAATTACTTAATATAGTGAAAATAATTAAATTATCAACATAATAGGTATTTTTCATTATAAAATACAATCACCATTATGCAAATATAAATTTGAAATCATTCTAACTGAAGAGTTTAAATAATCTTTATGATAAAAAACTACAAGTAAAAGTAGGATTAAAGTTCTATTCTTGTAATTAAAACTATTTATTATTTGATAATGATTTTATGAATTTCAGTAAGTGACTTATTTTCTTTAAAATTGAGAGTTAAATTGTTGGTTTTTATTATTTCAAAGTTGTGCAATTGTAAATTAATAATTTCATTTTTTCCATTATAAAATTTTCTAGGTTTATTCTAAATGATTTAATACTTAGGTTATATTTTCAACGATGAAGATAAAAATCTCTATGAATAATAACTAAAAATTTATTTTCAACTATGGAGGAATATTAAAATGAACACCAACTTTACGGTTTTCGATAACACGAAAATTCTTTTAAGACTAAGTCGAAGCGAAAACTGGAAAAAAGATATAACGATTAAGGCTCTCTTAGGATTTAACATTATCAGTGTTTTATCATTTATTGGGATCTTAATTTCAGATATTGTGATTTTTTATGGATTTGACGCAAAGGAAGCTATCAATATTTTTACATGACAGCTATTAGTCAAAATTCTTTTGGTCTTTAGCATTTTTATGTTTAATAAATTCCAAGTAAATCGCATACTGTCCAAAAAACTTATGAGTTGCACAAATCAAGATTTTTCATATTGTAATTGCGAAGGTTATTATTTAGTTAATCGCTTTATTAATAATCAAAAATTAAGTAGAAGTTATCGACTAAATAAGATTTTTAATCTTCTACTAACAATTAGCTATTTATTTGTTGCTATAATTCCCTTTATTTTTAGACAACAAGTTTTCAATGACCTAGAAAGATCGGCAACAATCTTTAGCATCATATATCTTGTTAAATTGTTTTTAGTTGATCTAATTTGTGCTTATGTTATTAATAGTAACATTTTTGGTAAGAAAAATAAATTCAAAGTAGATGCCGAATTAGGCAACTTTATTAACTATCTATACTTATTTATATACTTTATCTTTTATGGAAGTTTATGATTATTTATTAGTTACCTTACTGCCTTTAACATTTTAAATGGTTTTTCACTAATTTCTCTTTACTATGCAGCAGTATTCACAATTCCATTTTTCTACGTTGCCAAAGTTATCAACACACTAGTTTTATTAAGGAAGGACTTAAGCAAAACCAAATACCTACTTGCTTTTATGCCACTATTTGTCCTTCCTGAAAAATCAATCAATGAATAGAAGTTCTATTCACCTATCTACCTCTATGCTAATAAATTGCAAATAATAATAGATGCTCCTTAAAAGCAGTAAATCATTGCTAAGGAAGCACCTATTTTTTTGGCTTTACAATATAGTTATACTATAATAATTATTTCGACTGCTTAAAATGACATTTCAAAATCAATTCATTATTTTTAGCATTTTTATATCTAACTTCAAGTAGAGTAGCTGAAAATATCCCTTTCTCTAAGAAGAATTAAAAAGCCAAATGACCTAACATTTGACTTTTTCACTACCGAAAATGGCAGATTTTATTATCATTTAACATCTTTACGTGATAGAGGCATTGACATACAACGTGCATTTCCCATACCAAGTGATAGTTGGTTACCTTTAAATGGTAAAACCTTAATTCCTGCAGCTTCTAGAGCTTGATTGGTTTTTTCATTACGTGAATATCCAATTACAACTCCTGGTGCAATAGCTAAGTAGTTTGTACCATCAAAGTGGGTTTCTCTTTCAACATCAATGTCTGAAGCAGAATCTCCAGCAATAGGAATAAGAATAGGTTTTTTGTTAATAATTGTTTCCAATAATTTTTCTAGTGGTAAACCATTTACTTTTGGTTGTGGTTCATCGCCACCATTAACTAAATCGTAATCTCAGAATTTAAAGACATCATTAGCAATTGGTGAGTATAGGAATTTATCTTTGTCTAACATTGTTAGTCATGTATCTAGGTGCATTAGGTTTGTTCATTTAGGAACGTTAATAGCAACGATACGTTTGAATTCACATTCTTTGTTTGCTTTGATGTTTTTTGCTAATAGAGTGATTGTTTCTAAGTCGGTTCTTTCTGAAACACCAACAACTAAAGTTTCGTTATTGTAAATAAATACGTCTCCACCTTCGATTGATAATTTCATAGCTGGGTTGTAGTATAGTGGTGTGTTCATTAACTTAGGGTGATTTGCGAAAACAAATCTTGAGAATAATGTTTCACGTTGTCTAACTTTATATCTCATGTAGTGAATTGTTACACCATTTCCAACTGATGCAAATGGATCACGAGTGAAGTATAAGTTTGGCATTGGGTCAACAATTAATTCACGATCTGATTCAATTTTTAGATCATGTTTGGTAATTCCAGCCATCATGTATTGAATCAATTCTCTTGAAGATTTTATTCCCATTAAGAATTTTCTTACTAATTCTTTATGTTCTTCAGATAAAACTGGTTCTGAATCTTCTAGAAATTCTTCGATTAGCTTTTCTTGTTTTTCCTTTGAAACCATATCATATGTTTCAGATACTAGATCTGTTAGCTCAACTACATTAATATTGTTTTTCTTTAGTTCAGCAACGAATTCTTGATGTTCTTTACGAGCGTCATGACTTTCAAGAATTGCTGAGAATAATAACTCATCTAGTCGGGCTGGAGTTATATATTCAATTTCACGCCCTGGTTCATGTACTAGAACTGATTGAAGTTCTCCTATTTCAGAGTATACATGAATTCCATTAAATTTACTGTCAAATACAGACATATTTATTCCTTTCAAATTAAGATGTTATGTTATATTTAAGCGTATAAATAGGTTTCGTTTTGGTTATAATTTAATTCTTTTCAATTTTAAGAAAAATATAATTGCAAATTAATATTATTTATACAATTCAATTATACTATTTTGTTATACTTTTTTATGTAAGTCTAGTAGATATAAGATAATTTTTAAGACTAGATTTAATAATTAATTAACTTATTGCCAAAAATATCATTGAAAATTAATTTTATAAATTATTTTTCAGAGGAAAAAGGAGAATAATATGCAATACAAAACTCTTGTTGATATCGCAAAAGAGACATTAGGAAATAGTGAAGGTATGGAATTTAGAGATATCTTCGAAGGCGTTAGGGAACGAATTTTTGATAGATGAAGATCTGAAACACCACAAGAAATATCAGATGAAAAAATGTTAGAAGCTAAAAGAGGCGAACTATTTCGCTTACTAACTGTTGATGGAAGATTTTTTCACAATGAAGATGGGACATGAACTGCCCTAAGACCAGAAATTAAAGGCTAGTAGTATCAATTACTAGTTTTTTTAAATTTTAAATATTAAAATATAAATATGAAACATAAAAAAATATTTTTAGGCTTAACTTTGACAGCTACATTTATTCCAGTTGCTGCGATTTCATGTACTGTCAAGGAAAATAAGTCAGACACCTTACTAAAAGAAGAAATATTACAATTAAAACAAATGCTAGTTGATCATGGTTCAGCTATTATTGAATATGAAAAAATTTCTGCAGATATTAGTAGCGTTGAACAAGAAATTAATCAAAGTCAGTTTGATATTAAATTAATTAAAGAACAAATTAAAGAAATTAAAAACAAGCTAAAAAAATACATTGATGATAAACTCGAAGCAACTAATTTTAAATTTGAAATAAACAACCTCGAATTTAAAATTGATAAAGCCCGTGATATCAGTAATTGAAACATAGAAATTGCTGATGGTGATACCATTAGAATATCAGTTATTCGGGACGGAAAATTTCCAGAAATGGCAAATATCCGTTTTGCAGGAGTTGATACTCCGGAAACACATAAGCGCAAAAATGGCAATTTTATTGATACAACTGGAGAACAATTTAAGTATGGGAAAATTGCTGAATTTTATACCAAGCGAATTATTCAAAATGCGAAAAAAGTTTTTATAGTTCCGCAAAAAACAAAAAGCAAAACAAATAAGGGCAAGGATAAAGATAAACAATTTTTAGATCCATATAATAGAATTGTTGGAATAGTTTATTACCAAGACAAAAATGATAAAATTTATTGCCTTAATGAGCAGTTAGTTTATTATGGATTTGCAAGAATGAGTTACATTTCACTAAGTGAAAGCAGCACATTTTATACTGCAAATGTTGAATACTTTAATAGCCTAGAAAAAGCGAAAGAGCATGCTATTAATAATCATCTAGGCATTTATGCAAATGATAATAAGTTTAAAGAAATTTTTCCTACTAAATAAGGTTTAGACATTATAAAAGTTACATAACGAGGAATTTAATAATTTAAAGACACTTTAATACTTTAAAAACTAATATTTTTATTAATGAATTTAATAAAGGTATTTTTTAGTTTTAATTATTTTCAGTAAATAATTGCCATATTAAGCAAAAATAAAATTTTTATTATATAATTTTTTTTGCTTAATGGCAAATATGGGTAAGTACTCAAGTGGTCGAAGAGGCGGTCCTGCTAAGACTGTAGGGGTGATAAAACACCCGCGGAGGTTCAAATCCTCTCTTACCCGCCATTTTTTTATTGCAAGAATTTAAGAAAAAATCCCCATGTTAGAGGATTTTTTTTGTTTCCTTTAATTAACATTAAAGTGGAAAAGTGTCTTTACTTCCTTTAATATTTACATCACTAAAAACAATTTTTTCTGTTCCGTCAGTCTTTCAAAAGATAAATGTATAAACTTTATTTTTATCCAATTTTTCTTGTGATCATTCAAATACTAATGGAAATTCCACGTTTTCTTTAGCTACTGTAGTAGTTTTCTTGATGATAGGGGAATTATTACTATCTAGCTTTAGAGTATTGTCATTTTCTCCATTAACTTCTGTTGCAAAAGCAGTCCAATTTCCTGTAACTCCCTTAACTGGAGCTAAATGTAAACTAAATCTAAATACTCCTTTATCATCTAATTTATTTTCTGCTCTAGCTGCTGGGTGAAGCAGTGTTCTTGTTTTAACTCTTTCTTCAGGGAAGGCAGTAATTCCATGTTTAGTAAAATCAATTGTTTGATTTGTTCTACGACCTTCTTCTGCAATGAAAGTATCTTTGCTTCCTTTTATATTTTCGTCGCTAAAAACAATTTTTTCAGATCCATCTTCTTTTCAAAAGATAAATGTGTAGAATTTTCCTTTTTCTAATTTATTATTATCTGTTCATTTAAAGATTAATGGAAATCCTTCATTTGGGTCAGCTTGTTCATCTGCGGTAGTTGTAGCAACCTTTACAGATTTTGAAGGAACCAATGTATTGTCTTCTAATGATTTTACTTCAGTTGCAAAGCCTAATCATTTTCCTTTAACGCCTCTAGTTGGTTCTAAATGCAATTTAAATTTAAATACGCCTTCAGAATCTAGTTTGTTAGCATCTCTAGCAGCTGGATGAATTAAAGTTCTTGTTTTAACTCTTTGTTCAGGGAAATTTTGAACTCCATGTTTTGTAAAATCTATAGTTTGATTTGTTGCTCTTGCTTTTTCGGCAACAAATGTATCTTGGTTTGAGTTAATATATTTTTGATCAAAAACTATTCTTTCTGTACCATCTTTTTTTCAAAATACAAATGTATAGAATTTTCCTTCATCTAATTTTTGTTTATCTCATTTAAAGATTAATGGAAATCCTTCATTTGGATCAGCTTGTTCGTCAGCTTCAGTTTCTGTTACTTTTACTGCTTTTGAATCAGCTAATGTATTATCATTTAATGATTTAACTTCAGTAGCAATACCTACTCATGTGCCCTTTACTCCTTGTGTTGGAGCTAAATGCAATTTAAATTTAAATACTCCTTCAGCATCTAATTTATTAGCATCTCTAGCAGCTGGATGAATTAAAACTCTTGATTTAATTTGAGATTCAGGTAATTTTGTAATTCCATAATCTTCATATTTTAGAGTTTGATTAGTATTTTCCTTAATTTTTTGTTGTCCACCACCATTATCGGTATTTGAACAAGAAGCGGCTATTAATGGAATAGCTATAATTGATGAAATTGATCCCAATGAAATCATTAATTTTGTAGATTTTTTCATATTTGTTCCTTTTTTTGTTAAACATTTATTTTGTTATATATTCAGGAATATATAAGTATTGGTGTATGTCATACTTTTCAAAATAAAAAACATATTTTGAAATAAAGGTTATATATCTTTTCTTTATAAATGACATACTAAAATTATAATTAAAATCATAAAAATACAAAAAAAATTAACTAAAATTACTCTATTTATAGTATAAAAATCTCAAATAAAACATATTTTATGTTTTAGTAATATACTTATAGTAAAAATACGAGAAATGAAACATTACAATTAAGGAATAAAATATGAAAAAAAATCTTAAATGACTAGTTATTATGCCGATTTCGGTTTTTAGTTTACCGATGATAGCGGCAGCTTGTGAGAATAAAAAAGATAATATAGAACCAAAAAATCCACCGTCAATGGATATGCCAAAAGATCCAATGATAACGCCACCAAATGACAGTACTCCCCAAACTCCACCAAAGATGGATATGCCCCCTAAGAAAGACGCTCCTCAAACTCCGCCATCAAAAGATGTGCCTAAAAATCCAATGCCAACACCACCAAATGACAGCACTCCTCAAACTCCACCAGCAGAGGATATGCCGCCAAAGATGGACATACCTAATAATCCAAATATGATGATGCACGAAGCTCCAAAACCAACTCCGCCGCCAGCAAAGGATATTCCACCTAAAAAGGAAATGCCTCAAACACCACCAAAGTCAACTCCCCCTGAAACTCCTAAAAACCCTTTAGATCCAATGGATATGAATAAGCCCAATATTCCAAAGCTAGAAGAAAAAGATAAATTAGAATATTCTAAACAAGTGTTGTATTTAAATCTATGAGATTTACATAAAAACAAAACACCCACCGACTATGATTTTGAAGCAGAAACAATTCTAAATAATCTTTTTACTAAGAAATATATAGAAGGAGATGTTTTTCAGAATGGAAAAATATTAATTAATGATTTAAAAAATGCTAGAAAGGAAAATAAAATTTCTAAAGTAGTTGACGTATTAGTAAAATCAGCAATAGGTTCAGATAAATATTCGACATATATTAACTTTTTGGATGAAAAAGAAATTGAATATATACGTGATTTTAGAGTGATAAATGACATGAATAGATTTGATATATTTAATAAGTTTTGAAGAGAAATAAGAGAGAATGATTCACCAGTGGTTGACTATAAGGTTTTATTTTTTTTAGATTATGTTTTAACATATGATAGAAATACCGGCAATTTGAAATATAATGAAATTTTAGAATTAATAAAAAAAGCACTGGAAAATAAGACAAATTTGACCAAACAAGAAGTAGAACAAATCAACATGATTGTTAAAAAACAAAAGTAAATTCATATTTTCTATTAGAATAGTATTAAGGAGAAAAAATGATGAATTTAAAAAATAAGAAAAAAATTGTGTTAATTACTCTTGGAACATTAAGCATAATTCCGCTACCATTAGCAGCTGCATGTACAAATACTAATACAAAACCACAAACCCCGCCAAATGATCCTCCAGCCGCTAATCCTCCGGCTAATTCAAATCCGGGAAAACGAGAAATAGTGCCAGGAGTTTCAGTTGATATAACTGCTTATCCTAGTAATGTAATATATTTATCTCTATACTATCTACATAGAGTTGAATATATTAAAACAGTAAACAAAAAGGATTTCCCATATATTGGTGAATCTAAGCAAATTCTTGAGAAGCTTTTGGAGGTTGAAAAAACCAATGATGAAGTTATTAATAACGGAATTTCTTTTATAAACGATTTTAAGAAATACGCAGAAAATGATCCTAATGGAAAAAATTTTGAGAGCGACTATATAGATTCAGCAGCATCTAGAAATGATAAAAAATATCAAGTTTATCTAGACTATTTAATTAATTTAAACTACAAATTTAGAGAAATCCAAAACGGAGCTCCAAAGCCTAATAATCATATTAAACTAATCAAACACTATTGGAATTTACTAAAACCTACAAGACATGATTTTTGATCACTATTTTACATTAAAGGTCTTATCGAAGAGTACATTAATTTAAAAGAAAATGACATGAAAACAGTTGAAGAATTAAAAAAAGTTCTACCAGACTTGGAAAATGCCATAGCTATGAAACAGGCTTTAGCCCCAGCTAAAATTGCTAATATTAATTTGATAATTGAACCGCTAAAAGAATAAATAAAAACTAAAAAGCAGGGTATTAATCCTGCCTTTTTTATTTTTCCTGTTTGTTTTTATGTAAGAAAGAAAAGTAATTTTAATTTTAAGATACTTAAAATTACGCTATTTAATGACAATTAAATAGCATTAATATTATAGCAAGAACTAAAAAAATTAGCCGTTTCTAGCTAATATTTTTTAAAAATAAACAATTTACATTTTGTTTGGAATATCTAAATCCATCAATTCCATACCATTTGCTAAAACTATTTTGGTGGCCTTTACTAAAGCTAGATAAGACTCTTCATCCTCTGATCCCAAAACTTTTGTATTAGAGTAAAATGAATTAAATGTGCTAGCTAATTTTACTAAAAATGGTGGTAGTA
Organism: Mycoplasma phocoeninasale; assembly: GCF_012934885.1. Taxonomy (GTDB): domain Bacteria; phylum Bacillota_I; class Bacilli_A; order Mycoplasmatales; family Metamycoplasmataceae; genus Metamycoplasma; species Metamycoplasma phocoeninasale. Next base: position 160,712 of record NZ_CP051480.1, read on the forward strand.
AATTAACTTTGTAGTTTTTTGCTATAATCGCAATTAGATCTGGGTATTCTTTTAGTTCATTAATTAGTTTTTGGGCATATTCATTATTAAATGCCTTGGCTAGTGGGTTTTTAGTAGTTGATTTTTCAAGCAATTGAACACAACGTGCATGTGCATACTTAATAATATACATTGGATTGGTTTCATCTGATTTATTAACCTTAGCAATATCAAAATCAATTTTTGAATTATATGATCTTTCAATTAAAAAGAAACGAATGGCATCTTTACCAACTAAATCAAGTAATTCTCTCAACGTTAACGAGGTTCCTAAACGTTTAGACATTTTAACTTCTTTACCATTTTTAACAACTCTTAGCAATTGGAACAAAATGATTTCTAATTGATCTCTTCTTCATCCTAGATCTTCAAATGAAAATTTAACTCTTTCAACATAACCAGAGTGATCAGCTCCTCAGATGTCAATGATAGTTCCTTTTTCTTTATCATTTAGTTGTAAAAATTTTCATTCATGGTAGGCAATGTCTGCACATAAATATGTTGAGTCACCATTGCTTTTAATAATTACCCGGTCTTTATCATCTCTACCACCCTTGGTTGTAGCAAGTCATGTTGCACCATCCTTTTCATAAGTGGTTTTTAATCTCCTGATTGTTGGTCAAACTAAATTTTTCTCATATTGTTCAGTTTCAGATGTATATATATCAAACCATACACCAAATCTTTTAAGATCTTTTTCAATATTTTTTAACGCGAAATTTCTGCCGAAATCTCTAAATAACATTTTGATTTCCTCAGTGTATTTAACACCCTTATATTTATCTTTGTTTTGGTTATAAAATTCTTGGGCAAATTCAATAATATCCCCACCACGATAAGCATCATCAGGCATTGGATAATCCTTATCGAAAATTTGCTGATATCTTGAAAAAACTGAAATTGCTAAATTATTCATTTGATTTCCATAATCATTAACTAAATACTCTCGAACAACTTTATGGCCGGCTTTTTCTAAAATTTTACATAGGGTAGCACCAATGGCAGCATTTCTAGCATGACCAATGTGTAAATATCCAGTGGGATTAGCGGATACAAACTCCACATTGATAGGACCCTTATTTTTATCTTCAATACTTCCGTATTTTTCGCCTAATTTGTTGATTAAATTAACAGTATCGGCAAAAACCGAATCTGATACTCAGAAATTTATAAAACCAGGTTCTGAAACCTTTACTTCTCTAATTTGTGAATATTTATTTAAATCAATATTTTGACAAATTTCATTAGCAATGTCTAGTGCTTTTTTACCAATCTCCTTTTGTAAAGTTAAAGCAATATTTGTCGAGTAATCTCCATAATTTTTTGATTCTGTCAAAATTATGGGTTTATTAATGTTCATTTTTTTTAAAGCTTCATTAATTGAAGCTATAATAATATCTTTTGTCATGTTCATATCTAAAATTATAATATATTTACTATTTTTAATATAATATTCATACTATGAAAAAAATATATTTATGTGGTCCAACTGTTTATAATTATCCGCATATCGGAAACCTAAGGCCAGCAATGGCTTTTGATATTTTTATTAGAGCGCAAAGACATCTTGGAGAAAAGATCTTTTTTCTGCAGAATATTACTGATATTGACGACAAAATTATTCAAAAAGCAATTGAAGAGAAAAAAAGTGAACTTGAAATTTCGCAATTTTATGAAAAATACTATTTACAGCAATATCAAAACTTTAATTTAATATCTCCCGATAAATGAATTAGAGTAACGGATTCACTTCAACAAATGTATGATTACATTCAAAGACTAATTGACGTTGGGGCTGCCTATCAGGTAAAGCAAAATGTTTTCTTTGATGTCATGAAATTTAAAGATATCTATGGTGCGATTAGCAATCAAAAAATTGATAGCTTAATTTCGAACGAAAATAATGATTATGGCAAAAAAAATCCCCTAGACTTTGCGCTATGAAAAGAAACTAATATTGGTGTTAAATACCACAGCATTTTCGGTGATGGCCGGCCAGGGTGACACACTGAATGTAGCTGTTTTATTGACGCTATCTTTGGCAGTGAAAGCATTGATATTCATGGTGGTGGAATTGATTTAATTTTTCCACACCATGAAAATGAAAATATTCAGCATTACGCTTTGCACCAAAAACCAATTGCAAAACAGTGACTACATTTTGGAACCTTAAATTATAAAAATCAAAAAATGTCAAAATCACTTGGAAATATCATTTACCCACATGATTTTTTGAAATCATATGATGCCGATACATATCGTATTTTAATTTTAACCACCAATTATAGCAAACCGATTAATATTACCGATGAGCTACTAAATAGCAATCAGATGCAAATAAATAAGTTTAAGATAATTGCTAACAAAATGCAACTTGAAAATATAAGTCTTGAATATGACAATGAGTTAGTGAAAAAAATAATTAACTTATTTGCTAATTTAAACTTTGCAAATGGTTATAGTGAATGAATTAAATTAACAAAAAAAGAAAGTGATTATGGTGGTTTTATTAAAATTGCTACACTGCTAGGATTTTCTTTTCCAGCACTAAAGCTTAGTGATGAAAATAAAAAATTATATTTAACTTGAAAAGATGCAACAAAAGCAAAAGATTATCAAAGAGCAGATGCCATTCGCGCTAAGCTAAAAGAAAAAGGGATTATTTAATGAGAAATATTATTTTTGGAAAAAATTCAGTGCTTGAAGCTTTAAAAAATGGCTATCCAATTGAAAAATTATATTTACAAAAGGGATTAGTAAATCGTGATATCAAATTTAAAAATATTGTCTACCTAGACTTATCAGAAATGAATAAAATGGCTAAGGGCAATCACCAAGGATACATTGCAGAAATTAAAGACTATCAATATTATGATTTTGGTTCGATTCTAAAAGATAAACCAGAAACTATTTTGATGCTTGATCATATTCAAGATCCACAAAATTTTGGGGCAATTATGCGCTCTGCTAGTGTTTTTGGAATAAAGCATATCATCATTCCTAAAAATCGTTGCTGTGAAGTGACGGCTACCGTGCTAAAAATATCATCAGGTGGATTTAAGGATATTAAAGTTATCAAAGTGGCTTCATTATTTGAGGCAATTGAATCACTGAAAAAAAATAATTTTTGAATCTATGCCTCAGTTCTTAATGAGAAGGCGAAAAAACTGCATAAAACTATTTTTTCTAAACCAACATGTTTAATTGTTGGCAATGAAGAAAGTGGAGTTTCTAATACCTTAATCAAACACAGTGATGAGTTAATTTATATTGAACAAAAAGAAGATGCGATACAGTCCTTGAATGTTGCCACTGCTACTGGCATTCTCTTATATGAAATTACAAAAAAATAAAATCCAGAAGATAATTCTGGACTTTTTTTATTATTTATATTAGTTTAAAGTAACTTTTGTTCCGATTTTTTCCGCAATAATATTTTCAAGGTCTTTTAAATCACCGATGAAAGCGGCTTTTCCACCTTCTTCAACGAATTTAATAGCAGCTTGCACTTTTGGAAGCATACTTCCTGGGGCAAATTGATTTTCTGAAATATATTTTTCTAATTCAGCTTTAGTTGCGGTTTTTAAATCTTTTTGGTCTGGTTTTCCGTAGTTAACTTTAACATAATCAACTGCAGTTAAAACAATAAAGTAATCAGCTTTTGCTAAAGCAGCCATTTTTGCTAAAGCAAAGTCTTTGTCAATAACTCCATCAACACCATCAATGTAACCACTTTTATCTTTAACGGTAGGAATTCCTCCCCCACCACCAACAATAACGGTTGCACCTGATTCAATAGCCTTTTTGATTTGATTAATACCAACAAAGTTAATTGGTTTTGGTGAAGCAACAACTTTACGGTAACCACGACCAGCATCTTCAACTATAACACTATTTGGGTTGGCAGCTTCTGCTTCTTCTCTTGAAGTAAAGAATGGGCCAATTGGTTTGGTTGGGTTTTGAAAAGCAGGATCTTTAGGATCAACTAAGGTTTGGGTTAAAATATATAAAACTTCTTTTTCAGTAAGACCTTCATCAACGAAAGCATTTGAAATTGAAGATACCATATGATATCCAATGTAACCTTGACTCATAGCACCAGCTTCTGGCAATGGAACTAGTGGTGACTTAGCATTCACTGAGTGAGCGCTAACAAAGCCATTGAAAATCATTCCTACTTGTGGGCCATTACCATGACCAACAATAACTTCATGTCCCGCTTTAACTAATTCAGCAATTTTTTTAGCAGGAACTTTAACAAGTTCTTTTTGTTCTTGTGGATTATTTCCTAAAGCATTACCACCTAAAGCAATAACAATTCTACTCATAATTAGTATCCCATTGTTGCTAGAATAACAGCTTTAATTGTGTGCATACGGTTTCCAGCTTGTTGAATTGATTTGTTGTATTTTGAGTTAAATACTTCATCAGTTACTTCCATTGCTCCGGTAGCAACAACTGGGAATTGTTTACCAAATTTTTCTTTAATTTCAGCTGAGAATAAAGTGTGATCATCGTGGAATGCTGGTAAACAGTGTAGGAAGATAACATCTTTCTTAGCAGCTTTAATCATAGGCATATCAACTTGGAAAGCTCCTAATTCAGCGATTCTTGATTCAAATAATGAAAAATCTTCTCCTAGTGATACTCATACGTCTGTGTAGATAACATCAGCATTTTTAGCAGCTTCTAATTTGTTATCTGAAAATGATACTGAGCCACCATTACGTTCAAATAATTTTTGAACAGCGTCGTAAACTGGTTTGTGAGTTGGGGCATTTTTAACAATATCTCATTGTGCTTTTGGCCCACATAAAACAATGTCCATACCAACAAAAGCAGCACCAATCATTAATGAACGAGCAACATTGTTTTTAATATCGCCGGCAAAAACAATTTTCTTACCTTTTAGGTCAACTCCCTTGTATTCCATAACTGTCATATAGTCAGCTAACATTTGTGTAGGGTGTTCTGCATCAGTTAGTCCATTTCATACTGGAACTCCTGAGTATTTAACTAAAGCATCAACATCACTTTGTTTGAATCCACGGAATTCAATACCGTCATAGATTTCTCCTAAAACTTTAGCAGTATCTTCAACTGATTCTTTCTTTCCAAAGTTTGAACCTGATGGTCCGATGTATGTACAACTTGCTCCTAAGTCAGCAGCTGCTACTTCAAATGAACAACGTGTTCTAGTTGAGTCCTTTTGGAATAAAATAACAATATTTTTTCCTGTAAGTGGACGGTGATTTACATGTAGTCCTTGCATTTTTGAACTTTTTAATTCTAGAGATAGATTTAACAGATAAGTGATTTCATCTGTTGTGAAATTTAAGGCGGTATCTAGACTACGCCCTTTTAAATTCATTGGCATTTTTTGCTCTCCTTTTTTAAAATAGTAATAAATGTATAATATACACATATTATATTAATTTATAGTGTTTAACACGATAAAATTATACAATAATTTTTTATTTAAAATACCTAATATCATCAAGAGATAATTTACATTTTTTTAACAAAGCAAATAAAAAAATAAGTTGGTTAACCTATTTTTAAAATAAATGAAATTAATTTGTACTTTGTGGTTGTTTTTGATCTTGTGAGTTTTGCTTAATTTCCTTTAAAGCATCTCATAATTTCTTATATGAACCAAAACCATAACCATGGTTTCATCCACCATAAATTGAATTACCAGGTACTTGAACATTGAATTGATATCAATCTAAATCAGTAATTGTAACTTTCTTTGTGACCTTATCTTTAACTACTTTAATACCTTTAGAACCATTTTCATCCTTAAATAATTTTTCAACTTTTTCCATCTTAGAAAATTCCTTGCTTTTTGTGGTACTTCTTTCACTCTTGTAAGCATCATCATAGAAATCATTAAAGTCATCGCCAATTCGCATGATTACTCTAGTTTTAACCGCTTTACCTGAACCTTCTTGTGATTGTGAGAAATCTCAACCAGCTTCGTTATCACTAACGGCATTCATTCTTTGATTCTTTGTTGTAGCTCTTCAAAAATCTCTTCCTTCAGCTTCTGCAGAATCTCTGATTGCTTCTTTTCAAGGGGCTTTTTGATAAGTACCATCAGCTTTTAGTGGATTTACTCCTGAAGTTCAGAACATTCAATCATGTACATACTTGGCATCTAATCCTGCAGCAATTAAGTTCTTTTTGATTCCATCAATTGAAGGTCTTAATTGTCTAATTCCTGAGTTAAACATAACAATTCCCCCTGCCTCAAAAACATGTTTGATGAATTCAATTGCGCCAGGAATAGGCTTTCTATTACCGATAGCATCAATCGAATCTTTTTTTGTTTCTGAAAATTGACCGTTATTGTCAGTAATTGTTCACGCTTGAGTGTATTCATTGATAAATACAGTTTCATCAATGTCCATGAATACTACTGGTACGAATTTTCCGTCTGCGGGGTTGCTTACTTTTCCATCTGCCTGTTTTAAAGCAGCATAATCCATTTTGTCAGTTTCAGCACGTTTTTTTAAATTATCAAAAGCGATAGTTGCTAGTCGGTAAGCTTGAATTTGAGCAATTCTTGATTCAGCTGAGTTCATGTATCAAACAATTGAACTAACAGCGCCAGCACCTTTATTTAATTTTTCAATCAGCTCTGCTTTTTGGTCAGTATTTAATGTTTTGGTAACATCAAGAGCATTAATTAGCTCAATTTTTTGTTGTTCTGATAATTTTTCGATATTATCTTCTAATTTTTTCTTAATGTCAGCAATTGACTCTTCTTTAGTAGATCCCGTGTCTTTGCTGCTTTTATTAGTACATGAGGCTACAACAACAGGTAGCGCAGCAAGGGGCGCCAAAGCTCCTAGCAAAAATTTTCATTTAATCATTATTTATAATTCTCCTTAAAAAATACTATTATAAATTTATATTATACTATCCTAAAAGTAACTCATAAATAATTGAATAAAAAAAGAAACCATAACGGTTTACTTTTGGTCTTCAACATTAATTTTTAGTGTAACTTGATGTTTTTTGATTCTTAAAACACCTTTTCAAAATCAAGCAATTCCAGCGGGAAGTGAAGTGGCCATAACAAATAGCAGAATATCTAAAACTATAACTACTCCGAGATTTCGACCAGTGTAGAAAAATGGTTGAATGAAGTTTAAAAACTTATAAACAACAACATTATATTTAATGTAGGCTTCTGAATCATTTTTATCGGGTAGTAGTTGACTCCCCATGAAGAATGTTATCATCGCAAAAAAGAAATAAACTAGACCCATAACATTAGTTAGTCATAAATCTGATGTTTTTAAGGCAATTTCTTTTCGACCAATGATTAAAAATATCATTCCGATTGCAGGGTTTACAGCATGAAGAATAAAGCTTGGAAGTGCCTTTCCTAAATTATTTCAACCGCCACTTTGCAGTAGCACAAAGAATATTAGGGTTCAATAAATTAGAAATGTAATTGAAATATTAACTACAGCAAAAAAGTAAAAATATTGAACACGTTGCGATTTGTGATGTAAAGCAAATACAATTAGAGCAAATGATAGAATAAAGTTACTTAACATCGTAAATGATCCGGCTTGCTTTCACATTGCGGCTAGCGCATCAGGATATAAGTTAACTTTTGGCATTAATGCTCTTACTTCAGGATTGTTGTACTTTTCTAGTAATGGTTGAATTCCATAAGCATAGAAATAGTAGCATAGAATAGATGCATTTGTTAATAAAAGAAGAATCCCAAATACTAATGCCGCAGTATAATAGGGATTTCTTTTATTAAGCATTTTTTTATACATAGTTTGTTCGAATTTCATAGTTTAATTATTATAAAGCATTAATGTTAATTAAAATTAAAAAATTAATTATCTTATATTTATGCTTTAATTGTTTTCAGCAATCTCATCATCAGTTGGAATATTTAAATTAGATCCAACATATGAGAAGATCTCTGGACTTTGTTTAATGTATTTACCTTCTAAGATTCTAATAACACTTTCAACAGTATCTTTTAGTGGAACATAAACTCCAGGTGCTTTAGTAAACTGCTCTGTCATGAAGAAATTTTGGGTGAAGAAGTTTTCAAGTTGTAAAGCTTTTTTAACAATAATTTTATTTTCTTTATCAAGTTCATCAAAACCAAGAATTAAGATAACATCTTCTAGGTCTTTATAAGCTTTTAAAATTTTCTTAGTTTCAACAATTGCATCGTAGTGACGTTTACCAATAATATCAGCACTAATTGAATTTGATGAACTAGCTAGTGGATCAAAGGCTGGGAAAATATTTTTTGCTGTTTGTTCACGTGAAAGAACTAAATTACCATCCAAGTGATTGAAAACTGCCACTGCAGAAGGGTCACTTAAATCATCCATTGGTAGGAAAATTGTTTGAAATGATGTAATCGAACCATTTTCATTTTTAAATAAACGATCTTCAATTTTCGCAACATCACTTTCAAGAGTTGATTGATATCCACCAACTGATGGCTTTTTACCTAATGAAGCACTAACTTCATTTTCTGCTTGGATGAAACGATAAATATTATCAACGAAAAGTAAGACATCTTCTTTTTCAATATCACGTAAATATTCCGCTGCAGTAATACCGATTGGAACAATTGAGGTTCTTGCTCCTGGCGATTCGTTCATTTTTGAGATATACATTGATGAGTTTTCCATTAAATTAGATGATTTTAGCTCATCGTATAATTCAATCGCTTCACGCGATCTCTCTCCAGAACCAATGAAAATATTGGCAGTTGATTTTTTATGACGATTAACGTTAAAAATAATTTCCTTCATTAAAACAGTTTTACCAACTCCGGCACCACCAAAAATTCCTAGTTTATAACCTTTAATAATTGGCATGAAGAAATCAATTGCTTTAATTCCAGTTTCAACAATTTCAATTTGCGAATCTAAAAATCTTGTTGAAGTCAGAGTTGAATTCATTTCAACATATTTTGGTTTAATTTTAGTTTCCAGTAGTGGATGACCTCAGAAGTTGTAGATATTATTTTTAGAATTTTTACCAACTGGAACAAGAAATGTTTTTCCGGTATTTTCAACTTTTTCATTAATCGCTATATCTTTGGCATTATAAACAATAATTGCCCGAATAGTTTGTTCATCAATAATTCTTTTAACTAATAAAAATGTTTCACCATTGTGTAAAGTTAAAAGCGAGTTAATTGCAGGTAAAGTTTTTTTTGAAAATTCAATTTCAATAATATCTGATCAAATTTTTGTAACAACACCAGTCATTATTTGTCTCCTATTCTTTTAGCAATTAATTCTAAAGTTTCTGTGCTAAATGGAACAAAACCATGTTCATATTCCACTTTTCAATCTAAATTCATAAAATCAGAGTATTGCTTTAGTGAATATGCAAAAAAGTTTTTGCTAATCTTATCATCATATTTTTCATTTTTTCTAATATGCTCAAAGATTCCTTTTGCTTCTAAATTTATTTCCAGTAGTGCATCTAAGAACTTAAGTGCTTTTTGCTCATCTTTAATATTTCTTAAAATTCCCCATGAAATTATCTTAGTCATGAAGATAGTTAGATTTTCGGAATGAAGAGAAAAACCAACTTGATTAAACATTTTTTCAATCATTTTACCTTTATATAACAAAATTGATGTCTCTTTATTAAGTTCATAATCTAACATTGCTAGTTTTAGATGTCTTTTATAAGCTCTAAAGATTTTTCCAATTTCTCCTGCCGCTTTGGTTAGCAGACGGTTTTGAACTGATGAACCAGTTCTTGAAACCGATAAATCAACATTAATCGCTGGAAACTTACCGGCCGAAAATAAGTCAGCGCTAGTTACAATTTGACCGTCAGTAATCGAAATGATATTTGATGAAATCAATGAAGTAATATCACCGTCGATGGTTTGCAGAATTGGTAGAGCAGTAATAGTCTTTCTATTGACAAATGAGCCCGCTCTTTCAAGTAATGATGAGTGCGCAAAGAACATATCGCCAGGCATTGCTTCTTTACCGACAGGCTTATCAGTCAGAAGAGCAATTTCTCTAAAAATATTGGCATGTTTTGTTAAATCATCAAACACTATTAAAACATCATCATTAGCTGAAATGTTTTCGGCATGAGCCATACCAACATATGGCGCTAAATATTGTTCATAAACACTTGTTGCAGGCGCATCAATAATAATTGTATTTTTCATTGCATCATATTTGGTTAAGTTGTTATAGATGCTAGTAATGTTTTCGCGTTTTTGACCAATTGCTACATAAACACACTTGACATTTTTTCTTGCCGCATTAATGATTGTATTAATAGCAATATGAGTTTTACCAGTTTGACGATCACCAATAATTAGCTCTCTTTGTCCCTTTCCAATTGGGATTAGCAAATCAACAACCGTGATTCCAGTATAAAGCTGTTCATTTAATTTCTTCACAGTCATCAAATTATGTGCTAGGCCAAAAATTGGTCTTTCAAGGTCTCCGGCCTTTTGTTTAATGTCAACCTTTTTAGGATAATAGGCGTTTCCGTGAATATCAATAATCCTTCCAAAATGATCTTTCGAACTAAAAACTGTTTGTTTTTCATCATCTTCAATAATAGAAGCACCGATTTGAATTTCGCCTGGATTAGCATTTGAAATTAAATATGCTTGATCTTCGGCGGCGTTGATTAGAAATAATTTGATATTCTTGTTATCTTCTAAATAAAAGACTTTTCTTTGTTGATAATCATGTTTCCCTTCAACTTTGACTATATAATCAAACACTGCAGAAACTTTTGGATTTGTAATTTTTTTATCCATATTTTGTTTTCCTTTCAATTTATACAAATAATAGAGCAATTCCAGCACCTACTAAAACTAACGCGCATAGGTAAATGATTAGTATTAGTGCCAAAATTTGTTTGTTTTTCAAATTTTTACGTTTCATAATTAAAGCTACAGTGTCGATAATAGCAATTAATGCTCCTATGGCAATAATCACATAGGCAATAGTATTTTTAACATTATTTTTTTGTTTCTGGTTTAGATTAATTACTTCTTGTGCTTTATTATAATTTTCTGAGTATTTTGTTTTACTTTCTGCTTTACCTTTAATTGCTTCGCGATCAATTAATGAGCTTAGTAAATTAATACTATTTTTTATGTTTGCTGAAAGTAGAATATATGAGTTATATCATCTACCTCTGTCAACAGGAATTTCATTCGAAAGTGATTTAAACTTAAATGAATCCTGTCTTGCCATATTAAATAATTGGTTAATTAGTAGAGCATTTCCGTTGATTTCTTGAATATTTTGTTCAATTATTGGTTTATTACCCTCGATAACAATTTTCAAATCATCTAGCACTTCGATATACGCATCGGCTAAATGTGATCAGAAAATTCCTTTATCAATTTTAGTAGCTGAAAGCTCGCCTAAGAAATTTAGTTCAGTTGCATATTTATATGATTGAACTAAATTATTATTATCATTATTAGTTTTTCATAAATTTATATAGGAATTTTGCAATTTATCTTGTGATTCTCTAAAGCTTGGACTTTCGGAATTTAAAATTCTTTCATTTGCTGCTTTGACCAAATTAAACATTGCTAACTGTAACGTTGCATTATTAACTTGAGAGTAATCTAATTTATCATCATAGCCAATTGATTTAGCAACTCCTTGGAAGATTTTAGTAATGCTTTCAACTTCGGCTTTTTTTAGAGTTGATTCTCTTAGTGTTAGCAACTTTGTTGAAGCAATGGTGTAACTTCTTGATAAATTCTTTACAACCCGATCACTAATATAAATCTTTATGTTATTAAGTTGGTCATTTGCACCTTGGCTAAAACTTACTACTTTATATTCATATCTTGTATTAATGGGATTATTAAAGAAGAAAATTTTTTGTTTCTCTTCTTCACTAGCACTTCTAAAAAGACTACTTAGTTGTGAAGAGCTTCTCGTTGCATATTCAGGGCTAACGTATGGAGTTAGGGGTGGAAGGGCTTTTTCTAGTTCTGCACTTTCATCTAAAATTGGCGGAGTTTCACTTGGTTTACCAGGTACTAGTGGAGGAATATTTGGAGGATTAACTGGATTTTTCTTGTTTTGTTCCTCATTTTGTTTTTGTACTGCTTGTTGGTTTTGCTTTAAATCAAAGTCCAAAACTTTTGGGTACAATTTTGTGAAAATATAATCTTTTCAACTAGCAAAATTTTTTGGTTTTCCCCAAGTTAGATTATTTAAATCATCATAGTTTAATTCAAATTCAGGAATATCTTTTTCATCAAAAAATAGTTTTCTACTTTCCTTTAATAAATCAGAGGTGTATTTTTTTAATAAATCAGTAAATTCCATTTTAGTGAAGACATTTTGTTGTGATTTATTATTATCAGATTTAAGAGTACCTTTAATTTCAGTAATAAATTTTTTATTCGGAGCTGAAAATTTTAGTTTATCGCCGACTCCTGTGATTGCTTCTTTATAATCGGTATAATCGGTTGTACCAATTCAAAAATTACTATAAACATTTTTATTAAAATCAGCTTCAGCAGTAATTAGATTTCTATTCTCTCCAACGACCTTAGGAAAAATTAATGGAAGACCATTATCAAAAGGATTTTTCTTAATTGCATTTTCGTCGCTTAAATATTTAATTAATTCTTTTAAATAAATAATTTTCTTTAAATTTGCTTTGAAATCCTTAGGATCATCTTTTTTAGCGGTGTCATGAAGCGCTTGTAAAATCTTCTTGCCTTCTTTTATAACATTCGCAACTGCGTCATTAATTTCCTTTTCGGCAAGACCTTTAAATTCTGAAAACGCAGGTGAAATGCTTTTCTTTGGCGTTTCTTTAGCATCTGGGTTAGCAGGTGGAGTTTGCTGTCCTGGGTTGGTTTGTGGGTTGTTAATTTGAGGATTAGTTTGATTTTCTTCGCGTTGTGGTGCTTTTGCACTAGCAACAGTAATTGGTAGAATTGAAACTGGAGCTAGAAGCAAAGATAAGATTTTTTTACTCATATTTATTTTCCTCCACTAAATTAAGAAATTGCATCATCTTTAGTTCATATAGTTGTGATTTATACTCCTCTAAAGTAATGAAATCATCAATTCCCATTCCAATGTTCTTTAAGATCTCTAAATCATTAATTTCTTTATTAATGCTACGAATTTGTTCTTTATAGTTAACTTTTTTCTTATCTTTAATAAAAATTCGAGAATTTGAAAAAGTATTGATTTGAGCAATGTTATTTTTAATGGTAATTGAAGCATTAACTAAAAACATGAAAAATTCTTTTTTAGCTACAGTATCAAAAATTTTAATGATACTATGTTCAAAATTAGAAATTGAATCATTATCAAGGATTTCCCAATCTTCATCGTCAGAAATGTTAATATATAGATTTCCCGAAATAATTTCGATTGGCTGATTTTTTAAGAAATTTATTAAAATTCTGTGATTATTTTTTTTCATATCAATCTTTTTATTTCCTTTCTACATACTAAAGTTCTTGTTATTCCCAGTAATAAGTATGATTTCTTCAATTTCTTTTTCACGTTTTGATTTAAGAATTTTCTTATTGATTTTTAGCAGTTCCTCATCAATTTCTTTTATCATCCGGTTTGTGGTGACTAAACCAATTTTGGCTTTATAGAAATTCGATTCAACAATTAATGAATTGAGAGCGTTTTCTAAAAAGATGTTAATTTCAGTTTCAAAATAATTTGAAATATTAGGGTAGATTTTAAAGTTTTCAAAATCTTTTTCAGTATTTAAATTACCTTTAATATCATTAATAATCGAGCCTAAATTAAAGTTTTCAATCGGTAGAATTTGAAAGGGTTTATCATAGCTCTTGTTTGAATTAATAACAAAAAAAACACTTTTATAATTATTTTGATGATAAAGAATTTTGATTATTTGGGCAATATGCTTTGCTAGATGATTATCATGCTCCTCAAGATCAAAGCTTTTAATGATATTAAACTTATGCTCTGAACAGAATTGGTTTGCCCGTTTACCGATGACAATAAAATCAGAAGTGTTCCGTTTTGCTGATGATAAAATGGTATTTTCATAACGCGTATACGAATCGGTTCCATATTTTTGCTCTTCAGTTAAGTAAATTCATAATTCGCGGTTAGGTTGAAAGAATTTTGCTAATTTCTGCAAACCTTTTGGTAAAAAAGTGTTTGCTATTAATTCGTTTTTAATTCCGAATTTTTGCCGCATTAGAACAATATTGTTTTTATTGTTTAGCGAGTTATTAATAAAAAATGATAATTTTTGGTTCAACTTTATAATATTTATCAAATAAATATTCTTCTCATTGTTTACCTTTAATGAAATATTTTGCAAACTTAAAAGTTTTTGTTGCAATTTTTTAATGTGCATTATTTCCTGCTTTTGAAGGTAGTGATGTTACTCATTTTTTACTAAAGAATAATTTTAAAGATTCAGTACTATTAGCTAGGAAAATAACTAAGTTTGGAAATAGTTCCACATAAAATCCTTGCTTAATTAATGAAAACAGTTGTTCATTTAACAAATTAAGAAATTCCTGATAAACTGGATCCTCTGCGACAGTAAAGTTAACTGCCCATGTAGCTGATGATTCTTTGTCGGTAATAATTGGAATTAGTGCTTCAGTGCTAAATTTCAAACTTATGTTAAAACTAATAACAAATTTTTGGAAAACCAATTCATATTTGTTGAGCAGCGCTAATTGAAAGTCATTTTTAAATTTTTCAAATAGTTTAGATTCAAAATTTTCGTTTACTCTTAGCAAAATGGTGGCATAAAATTTATCAAATGAAATAAATTTTTCACTTTGAATAAGTTTTTCATATTCAGCATAGAAGTTAAAGATTTCTTCATTTTGACTTTTTTGTGATTTATTTTTCATTTCTAAACTCCTTTGAAACTTTTATTTCGCTTTGATTGATAAGTTGATTGTTTTTAACTCTAAAAAGAATATGAGTTAAATAAGAAATATTACTTAGTAAAAAGATTAGTGAAATAGTGAAGGTTACAACTATCATAATCGCATGAATGCTAATGTTACTATTAATTACATAGAATAAGTAATTAGCATTGCTTTTTTCAATTAATAAGTGGTTAACAGCAAAAATTAGTAAGGTAGTAATAATTGACATTAATAAAACAACAATAAAAATATTACTAAAATTATTCGCTGATTTAATTCTAATAAAGTAAAGAGAAATTATTGCTATTGCCGCTATTGCCGAGAAGAATAAATTAATAATGTTAATTTTTTCATCTTGACTATTAACATTAATAATTAGTAGTGAAAATCAGATAATACTTTGTGCGATCGCTAAAAATAAATTGTGTTTTAGTGTTCCTTGTATTTTCTTGTTTTTCGAATAAACAAGGAAGGCATAAATGCCAAGCACAGTTACTGGAATAATAATTTGAAGTAAGTATAAGTAATTTCTTTGTAATGGAATTTTTAGAACGTTAGTATCATCTAATACTAGTGGAAACATTCTAATTAATCATAGAAATGCCACAAATGCTAACCCTAAATTTAAAATAATCAAATTCTTTAAATAAAGTTTGGCATTTCCTTTTTGAGTTAGCAGATTAATACGCTCGAAACTATTTCCAACTACTAGCAAGGCAAATAATAGTGAAATCGCAATAATTGCTAGTAAATTGCTAATACTTCTAACTGTAAATAAATTTACCATTTTAGTATAAAAGCTATTTGCTTGAAATAGGAAATTTGGTACCCTTGACGAATGATTTCAGCCATAAACAAATCCAAGTACTAATCCAAGACTTATTAATTGTGAAATTGAAGTAATGATTAAAATATTTCTATTCTTATAAACTAGTGGTTCACTTTTCATTTTGATATGCATACTTTGAATTGAGTAACCCAAATTAATTAGGTAAAGTGCCACTAGGATAAGCGATAAGTGAACAAGTTTTACTGGTAAATTTTCAAAGTATAAAAAGAATAGTAAAAAGCTAGCAATTGATAAAGATAGGTATGCAGCAAACCATAAATAGTATTTTTTTATGTAATGCTGGTTTAGACTAATATTTATAAAGTTTTTATAAAAACTAAAGATAAAAACAAATCCCAGCAAGAACATCCGAAATAGTATTAGAATATTAAGCTGTTGAATTCCGAAACTATCGAAATTGAAGAAAAATCGCAACGAATTAAATGGTAATAGGCTCTGTGCGAAAATTGTTCTTGGTGCAAAAAATAGCAGTAATGCACTCATTACGATAAATAAGGCAAAGGCTATGATCTTAAGAATTTTCGCTGATTTATTAATTTTCTTAGCTTTTGAAAATCCATCATAATCATCGAAGATTTTTTG
Source organism: Mycoplasma phocoeninasale (assembly GCF_012934885.1). GTDB lineage: Bacteria > Bacillota_I > Bacilli_A > Mycoplasmatales > Metamycoplasmataceae > Metamycoplasma > Metamycoplasma phocoeninasale. The sequence continues at coordinate 177,097 of NZ_CP051480.1, forward strand.
CTTGTCAATTATTGATTTTTGCATGATTTTCTCCTTTTTAAAATAAGACAATAGAATTATATAGTTTAAATTTTATAATTTAATTTTTAGCACTGAAAAATACAAATTATTCAAATTTTTTGAAAAAAAATCACATATTTTTAAGTAAATATATGATTAATTATTAGTATTAATTGGCAACAGCTGTTTTTTCCGTTGCTTCAAATTTAAATTTTTCTGGAATTTCATCCAAACCATTTTTAAATAAATTGGTTTTAAAAACCAAATTTCCATATAACTTTTTAAGTGTTTCGCGATATGAATTTGTTTGTCCGATAGCACCGCCGTAGATTAGATCATATTGTGGAAGGTTATAATCGCCATACAATCCTTGATAATTAAAACCTTCTGACCTAAATGCGGCAGCTAGTCCTGAATTTGTTGCCGCGTTTTTAGAATGGAAAACTCCAATTAACTCATTTTTTTGATTTCTAATAACTGATCCCGATGCGCCGGGTTCTGGGGAGAAATGTCTGGGTGAATATTCTAGTCCAAAGTTAATAAAATAAGACTTTGTTCCATCTTTATTGTTTTTTGTATAAAAATCATCCTTTTTTTCATTAGAAATTTTAGGGAATCCAATAAAAGCATCTAATAATCCTGGCTTATCTCCAAAGGTTCTAAAAGCCAAGTTGCTAGAAAAGCGATTTCCACTTGCTCATTTGAATTGTTCTGGAGTAATTGGAGAATTATCATTTGGTTTAGGGGGTAAACTAGATGATTCGAAAAATGATGATTCTCCATTAATTCAAAGACTTTTCTTAAATCTTCTTGTATTTGGATCATAATCCTTGTCAACATACATTTTAAGTCCCCAATCATTTGTGCTAATTGGATAACCAACAATGTAAAAAGTATCTGAATTTTCTCTTATTGCCTTATTAATGTCTAAACTGTATTTAGCTTTATCATAATTCTTCAAATAGCTTTCAGATAAGAATTTAATATGTCTTTCTTTTTTATCAGCATAGTTATGAGTGATTGCTCTAACTCATTCCTCAACATCTTTAAATTCTGCAGGCTTTGAATTTGATAGTTTTTCAAAATCAATTTCAATAACTGCAAAATCTAGCATTTCTTTAAAATTCTTATATTTTTCCTTTTGATCTGCTACTAGATACTCTGCGGGATCAACCCTTAAAAAATCTTTTGCTTCAAAGACTACATTCGCAGCACCTTTTTCAGCCTTATCTAGTTCTAAATAATAGTTATTAAAGAAATCAGAAGAACGGTCGCCATTTAATAGTGGTAATTTTGTATTAATGCCAACATTATCCTTAATATTCGAAAAAGCAATGTTAATAACCTTATCAGTAAAGGTATCAGCAACATGCATATTTGTTCCAAAATATCATTTGGTTGGGTATTTTTTATCACCACGAATTTGAAAATCCATTGTTCACATGGTACCATGAGTTGACAAAATGTAATTTTGTGAATTATTTTCCTTATTTTTCCTTTCATCAGGTCAATTGAAGGTAACTGAATAAGTATCTAAGGAATAATCCCGATATTTTTCATTTGGAAAAACTCTCGGCACCCCGTATGCCTTATTAACATCATGGTTATAAATATCTGACCAACCCGGTGCTTTTCCCACTTCATTTCCCGTATACAAACTTAGTTTTCTTTTGCCATTCTCCAATTGAGGCAAAGCGAAACCTTTAATTAAGGCATCATTAAAAGTATCTAAATGAAGTTTGTTAGCAATTTCATTGTATTTTTCAATTAATTCAGGATTTCTCTCAATATTTTTTCTTCAATCTTGGGGATTTTTATTTGTGACATAATTTATATACCCACTCAAAAAATTGTCAACATATTTTTTATTATCTAACTTAAACTGGTTATATAAATCCTGATCAATATATTCCTGAAATTTGCTGGGATTCGGAGCAAAACGTTCTTCAAATTTTAGGTCTATAAAACCATCATTGCTTTTTCTGAATCCCGGTATTGTTAAATCCTTATTAATTGAAGTATTTTCATATGATATTTTTAAAGTTAGTGTTAATTCTCCGCTTGAATCATCAGCATTTTTAATATTTTCAACCTCAATTTTAACCTTGTCTCTTAATGAAGGGTCTTCTGCTTTCAATATCACATTTTTGACAGATGAAATACTTGATGCTTTGATTTGCGATTTGTTGCTTTTATATTCATCAAGCTGAACAACATTCAACTGAATTTCATTAAGTTGACGTTTAATTTCTTCAGGGTTTGAAGAATTAATTAATCTATTGTTATCTTCAATTTTATTTTCTTTAACTACTTTGCATGACAATAAAATAAATGGCATAGTAATAACAACTGGCATAAATAAATATTTTTTAAGTAATTTTTTCATAAAATGACCTTCCTATGCCAATTCAATAGCATTATATTCAGTAATATTAAAGCCAGCTAAATCATTAACTAGTGTTTTATCTGACATATTGATTTCAATTTTTGTATCTTTTTTGAAGTTATCCTTACTAAAGTTCAACAAAATCCTTAAATTACTTCTTCCTTCTGGGGTTAATTGTTTGTTTTTTAAATTAGTAACGTTTATTCTTCTAGTTTCAAAACTATTACTAAAGTAAATCTTAGATGGGGGATCAAGATTTGGATTAGTATCTAATATATTAAATTGTGCTTCGTTTAACTCATCGACATCGATGCTAAATACTTTACCATTGTTGTACAAACCAAGTCTTCTTAAACGACGTTTAGTGTTTTCTGGGTCAGTTTCATTTCTTTTGAATTGTAATCCTCTAAGTGATTTTAGTGATTTTACCTTAGTTAAATCTAGACCAGTTGGATAACTATTATTTCTTTCATTATTATCAGGATCTAGTCCTGGACCTAAACTGCCTTGAAATACCGGTTCATTATTTCTAATTCAATAAGCTATTTTAAGACCATCATTAATTCTTTTTAGATCTGGAGCATAATCACTTTCTTCAAATCCAATGCTCTCAAAAGTAACTCTTGAAGTAATTTTAGTATTTGGATTATACTCGCGACTAACATTATAATCAAGATTGTTATATCATGCTACTCCACGGAAAGCATATGGATTAAGTGATCAACTTTCTGATAATGAATTACCTGATGTATAAATGCTTAGTTCATCAATTTTTTTGTTTTCTAAAGCTAAAAGAGCCGCTGTATTTGTACTTTCGAAAAATAATTCTAACTGTGGTAAATGTTCGGGCAAAGCTTTGAAAATTTCGAAAAATTGTTGATTTTTGTCAACTAAACCAATGTTTTTAATACGATATGAAGTTATCTTCTTATTGTGTGATATAAGTTCTTTAATAATCTCTAAAGTTTTTCTATATCCCTTAGGATTTGAAGCATCAATGGTAACAACATAACCACTGTCAATTTTGGTGTCCAACTTAGAATTTGGATCTTTTGTTAACTTTTCAATTTTTATTCCTTCATCTGTTTGGATATTTAGGAATTGAAACTCAGGACTATATGTTTCATCGCTTTTAATTCATCCTTCATAGCTTCCTTCCTCAACGGCATTAGGTGTTCTACCAAAATGACCTGGAATTCCAAAAATTCTCTTTTGAGTATTATCACGTTCATTTCTAGCAATAACGTCATTTAATAGAGGGGAAATTGCACGTGAATCCAATTCACCATTTTCATTAACAAATACATTAGGTTCATTAGCATCTATTACAAAACCTTTGCTTAGGTTTTCTTGGATGCTTGAAGTAACTTTAAACTTGGTGTAGTCTAAGTTCTTAATTAGCTGAATGTATTTATGATTTTTTGCATCCTTTTTTTGCTCTTTAATTTCTTGAATTTCATCATATAGTCTTTGAAATTCTTTTGAGTAAGCATCAAAACCAGGGTCATCATTACCCTTAAATTTCTTTTGATGTTTTTCGAAATTTTTTTCAGCGATTTTTAGTTTTGCATCTAACTCTTTAATGGTCTTTTCATAATAACCTTTAATTTGTTCATCATATATTTCTTGTCCGTGTTTTGTTAGAAATGGTTTTACTTTGTCACCAGCATCAAATAACAACATATATTTTTCAAAGAGATTTTCATAATATGTCTTATTTTGACGAATAATTGCCTTTTCTTGAATTTCATTGTATCCATTTAGCTGATCTAGAACATTTTTAGGTATTTTATTTTTAAAAGCATTTTGAGCATTTGCTTCGTTTTGTTGACGTAGCTCATCAGTAACTTCAATGCTAATTAATTTTCCAAGTGGATTATTTATATAGGGGTCACGGTTAGCTAAATGTTGATATTTGGGTTCAATTTTTCTAGTTATTTTTTTAACCCTAATTTTAATCTTGACACCGTTAAAATCTATTATTCTATCAACAATATCATCTGAAGTAGTATCATCTGGTTGTTTATTTTCTTCTTTTTTATCCTCAATCTCAACATTTGGAATAATTTCTTTTTTCTCAGGTTTCTTTTCTTCTTTTGGTTTCGTTTCCGGAATTTTGTTATTTTCCTGATTAGGCTTATTATCCTTTGGTGGCAATTGCTCTTTATTTATTTCTTTTAAATTACGATCAACAATTGAAGAGTCGGCATCACTAATATTTAAATTATTTTTATTTATAAGGTTTGGTGCAACAGATGATGATGAAATACTTACTAGTTTATTTCTAGAATGAGAATTTAAAATATATAAACCCACTCCGACTGCAACTGCTGAGGCAGCAACTGCCGCAAAAACACCTAGTAATATTTTATTTTTACGTTTTTTAAGAATTCCCATATTATTTCCTCCATCTTCTTTTTGTTTTTGACAAAATGATATATTAAATATAAAAGTTTTATGAAAATATATTATTTTTGTCCCTAAAAACACAAAAGCATCACTTTTTAACTTGAAAAGTGACAAAATGCTTTTTATTTTAAATAATTTGGTTATAGCTTTTAAATAGTTGAGAATTCGATATTTTTTAACTGTTATTTTGTTTTATTAAAATTAAATTGATCTGGAACTGTATTTAGATTGCTAAATAAATTTGTTTGGAAATTACCAGATCCATATTTTTTCATTAATGCTTGTCTAAAAGAATTTGTTTGTTCTTTGCCGCCACCATAGATTAGGTCATATTGTGGTAAATTGTAACTGCCATATAATCCTTGATAGTCAAATCCTTCTGATCTAAATGCTGCAGCAAGACCTGAATTTACGAAACCTTCTTTAGAGTGAAAGACAGCAATTAATTCATTTTTTTGATTTCTTATAACTGAACCAGATGCTCCTGGTTCTGGAGCAAAGTGTCTTGGCGAATATTCTAATCCAAAGTTAATGAAATAGCTTTTTTCACCCTTGTCATTGGTCTTTGTGTAAAAATCATTAGGTTTTTCATTTGATATTTTTGGAAATCCAATAAATGCATCTAATAAACCCGGTTTATCAGCAAAAGATCTAAAACCTAAGTTGCTAGAAAGTCTATCACCATTTTGAAGTTTGAATCTATCTTTTTCGCTAAGATTAGATGTATTTGTCGTATCAAAAAGCGATGGTTCTCCATTAATTCAAAGACTTTTCTTGAATTTTCTAGTATCCGGGTCATAGTCTTTGTCTTGATACATGTCAAGACCTCAATCATTTGTACTAATTGGATATCCAATAATATAGAAATTGTCTTTTTGTTCTTTTATTGCTTCATCAAGATTTAAACTATATTTTGCTTTGTCATAGTTTTTTAAGTATGTTTCAGCTAAAAATTTAATGTGTCTTTTTTGTTGATTAGCATAGTCATGAGTTATTTCTTTTACTCAATCTTCAACAGTGCTAAATTTTTCTGGCTTTGAATCTGCAAATTTTTCGAAATCTATTTCAATAACAGCAAAATCTAACATTTCTTTGTAATCTTTATACTTTGTTTTTTGTTCACCAATTAAGTAATCGGCTGGATCAACACTTAAAAAATCCTTAGCTTCAAAAATTACATTCGCTCCTGCTCTATTAGCATCATTTAATTGTAGATTATACTTATTAAAGAAATCATTATCATTACTTATACCATTAATTAGTGGGATTTTAGTATTCAAACCAACATCTTCTTTAATATTGATTAATCCAATTGTAGTAGTTTTGCTATTAAAGGTATCGGCAACGTGCATATTTGTTCCGAAATATCATTTAGTTGGATATTTACCATCAGTTTTCTTAACAAAATCCATTGTTCACATTGTTCCGTGAGTAGATCTAAAATTATTGTTTGAATTTTCTTCTTTGTTTTTCTTCTCATCAGGCCAAGTAAATGTAACAGAATATGTGTCTAGGGCATAATCTTTATATTTTTGATTTGGAAGAATTCTTGGTACTCCATATGCCTTGTGGTCGCGACCAGAAATGTCAGATCACCCAGGAGCTTTCGCTACTTCTCTTTTATCATATAAATTTAATTTCGTTTCACCATTTTCAGTTTGAGGTAAAGCAAAACCTTTTAGAAGTGCAGTCTCAAAATCATCTAGATGAAGTTCTGCAGCAATTTTGTTATATTTATTAATTAATTCAGGATCTCTTTTAATTTCTTCTCTTCATTTACTAATATTTCCACCTGTTTGAAAATTAATATATCCCTTTAAAAAATTATCAATATATTTTTTATTATCTAATTTGTATTGACCATATAAATCAGAGTTAATATAGTCCTGCAACTCAGCTGTATTTGTTGGTCCTAATCTTTCTTCTAATCCTAAATTTATACTAGGATCTCTATATTGTCTAAATCCTGATACTTCAATATCCTTTTCAATAAAAGTATTATTAAATTCAATTTTTAGCCCAAAAGTTAATGTTCCTCGTTCATCGTTTGCATTTTTTGTGCTTTGAACTGTAATTTTAATTTTATCCTTAAGATCAGGATCTTTAACTTTTATTATAATATCCTCATACTTTACTAAATCAGATGCTTTTAGCTGAGATTTATCAGTTTTATATTCATTAAATTGAACAAAATCAAATGAATTGATATTTTGAAGTTGAGTTTTAATTTCTTCGGGAGTTAAATTTTCATTAATTTGAACCCTTCCTTTTTCAACAGGAGGTTTTTCTTGTTGTTTTGCCACCTTGCAAGCTAGTAAAGCAAATGGTGTTAATAGCACTACTGGTGCAAACAAATATTTTTTAATTGACCTTTTCATTTCATTTCCTCATTTCTTGTGATTTCTTAATTATGCTAATTGAATACCAACGAATTCTGTAACAGAAAAACCAGATAAATCGCTAACTAGTTTAGCATCATTTTTATCAATTTCAATATTAGTACTTCTACTAAAGTTATCAGGACTATAATTAAGCAATATATTTAGATTACTTTTCCCTGAACTGTTTAGATTTATATTATTCTTATTTGTAAGGTGTATTCTTCTAGTTCGATTACCATTGCTAAAGTAAATTTTCGATCTTGGTTGAGCCATTGGATTAGTATCCAAAATATCAAATTGTCCTTCATTCAAATCGGATACATCAATGGTGAAAATTGTATCATCATTAAACAATCCAATTCTCTTTAAACGACGTTTGCTACTATCAGGGTCGGTTGATTCTTTCTTGAACTCTAAGCCCTTTAGAGATTTCATTGAAGGAACTCTAGTAAGATCTAAACCAACAGGATAGCTATTTCCTTTTTCATTATTATCAGGATCTAAACCAGGCCCTAGACCACCTTGGAATATCGGCTCATTATTTCTAATTCAGTAAGCGATTTTAAGACCTTCATTAATTCTATTTAATCCTTGTTTAAAATCGGATTCATCAAAGCTAATGCTATCAAAAGTTATTCGAGAAGTGATCCTTGCATTTTTAGGATAATCAAAACTAACGTTATAGTCTAGATTATTAACTCAGGCAACATTTTTTAGTGCATAAGGATTAATTGATCAATGATCAGCCAATGAATTACCGGTAGTATAAATTGATAGCTCATCGATTAGTTTATTTTCTAGTGCTAGCAGAGCTGAAGTATTGCTACCCTCAAAGAATAATTCTAGTTGCGGTAATTTCTCTGGCAAGGCTTGAAAAATTTCATAAAATGCTTGATTATTATCAGTTAAACCAATATTCTTAATACGATATGAAGTAATTTCTTTTTTATTTTTTATTAAGTCCTGAATCAATTTTAAGGTTTTTGCATAACCTTTTCTGTTAGAAGCATCAATTGTAACAACATATCCCACATTTCTTTTCGTTTCAACTTTGGAGTCTGCTTTTTTGGTTAGTTTATGAATTTTAATACCTTCATCATCTTGAATATGTAGGAACTGAAACTCTTGAGTTTTGGTAACGTCTTCACGATTTCATCCTTCATAACTGCCCTCATTTACTGAATCTGGACTTCTTCCAAAATATCCCGGAATTCCAAAGGCACGTTTTTGTGAATTATCTCTTTCATTTCTTGAAGTTACTTCATTTAAAAGCGGTGATTGAGCATAAGAATCTAAAGTACCGTCTGCATTAATATAAACATTAGGTTCATTTGGACTGATTACTAATCCTTGATGTAGGTCATTATCAAGCCTATCTGACGTTTTCGTAAATTTACTATAATCCAAATTAGCAATTAATTGTGAGTATTTATAATCTTTGGCATCTTGAATTTTATCATCAATTTCTTTAATTTCTAAATCAAATTCCTCAAACCTTTTTGAATATTTATTAAATTCCTCAGTGTATTCTCCGTTTTTATCTCTTTCCTGTGGTTTATTTTTAATATATTCTTCAAATTCAATTTTTTTCTTACGCTTTTCTTCTTGTAACCTGTTAACTTCATCAATATATTTTTGTTTTATATCTTTATCGTAAATAGACATACCGTGTGGAGTTAAAAACTCTTTGACTTTGTCACCGTTATCAAATAATCTTTTGTATTTATCAAATAAATTAATGTAGTATTGAGTTGCGCGATTCTGCCTAATAACAGCTTTTATATCCTTTTCTTGACCAGTTTTAAACTCTTTTAAGATTTCTGGATGAACATTTGATTTAAGAGATGATTGCGCATTACTGCGATTTTTTTGTCTTAATTCTTCAGTAACTTCAACATATAAAATTTTGCCAACAATATTATTTAAATATGGTTCTCGATTTGCCAAGTGTTTGTATTTTGGATCAATTAGACGACCAGGTTTTCTAATTCTTACTTTAACTTTTAATCCCGAAAAAGTAATATAAGTTTCTTCTGAATCATTTAAATCTTCAGCATCTAGTTTAGGCGGTTTAAACTTATCGGTTTCAATTTTTTCAACAATTGGTTTTGGAGTTTGCTTTTCTTCTTTTTCCTTAGGTTTTTCGTCTTTTTTTACTTCAGGTTTTCTAATATCTGGAGCTACGATAATCTTTTCTTCCTTTGGAACGATTTTAGGGGGGATTTCAATTTGCTTAAGATTATTGTCATTAATAGACTGACTAGCATTTTGAATATCTAAATTTTCCTTGTTGATCAATTGCGCATTAATTTCAGATGATGAAATACTAGTAAAATTATTCCGTTTGGAATCGGAATTTAAAAAATATAAACCAGCACCAATGGCAACAGATGTTGTCACAGTTGCAACAATAACTCCTAACAAAATTCTATTCTTACGCTTTTTTAAAAATGACATATCTCTCTCCTTTAGGATTTATAAAAATATCCCATATATACTAATCTTATCTTATTTGGAATACTAAATTATACATATAATTTAATTTTTTGAAAAAAATAAAATAACTGATGTCAAAAAGTGAAAAATTTAATAACTTTTTGTTGATTTTGTTTGCTTTTTTCTATGAATTAGATTTTTAGAATGACTAAGTATAGCAAAATTCTTAGGAGTTTTATCATTAAAGTTAGTAACATATATACGAAAAAAACTAACAATTTTTCACTCGATAAAAGTCATTCCTTGCAAGTAAAATATAATAAAAAATATGATAGAAATTAATCTACCATATAATTTTTTAACATTTTAAAAATTCAATTTACTTAGTTTTTAGTTTTTTGGTGAGGTTTTCGGTGCATCTTTTAGAAGCATCAAATTTTCATTTAGCTTACGTAGTTCATCTAACATCATTTCTTGATGTGAAATTGGAGCTGGTTGCTCTTCTTCAATCGGCATCTTCTTAGCTTTGGCATATGCCATTCTATTTCTTATTAAAAAGACTGTTAATAGTCCAAAGAAAATAAAGATTGAAACTATTATAAATTGCAGTAATGCTGCTAAGAATTTACCAATATATATACCACCAACAATTTTTCCATCAACAACCTTTTGTCATAATATTCAATCTTGAACACTAACGTCAATTGCTCTTGTGATAGCAGACATAATTACGTCAGTTGCTAATGATGATATTACCGCACCAAATGATGCACCTAACAGTAGTCCGATCGCTAGCATAAACATATTGCCACGAATAACAATATTTTTTGCATCGACATAAGACTTCTTAACATAGTGCTTTTTTTCGTCTAATTCTCTTTTTGTCATGCCTTAATTATAAATAAGTTTTAAAAAAATATCCACAAAGGCGGATATTTTTATTTTTGTTCTACTCCCTTTGGGGACTAATTGCTACGAAAAACAAACCAAATGAAGGTAGTACAGGTACTGGGAATAAGATTGTAGCAATAATCAACAATGCCCTTCCAAGCGCTTGGCCTTTTCAAGAAGCTAATGATATAACAATAATAGCTAATATATAACAAATTGCCCAAACACCAATGCCTGCGGCAATTAGTATTGCATATAGCATAATCTCGGGTTTAGTTCATAAATATTTAACCATTTGGAGAACCGCTTCACCAGGTTCGGTTTTGAACAATGTTTGATTTTCTGATATAAATTCTTTAATATCTTCGAACATAAAGTAAATTCCGATTCCAATTAAAGCTGCTCCGACTATTCTCAGTAGCATAGTAAATATTGCTAGTGATCTTTCTCCGCCAAATTTTTTCTTTGTTTTCATAACATTAATTATAATAAAAATCATTTTAATGTTATTAATTTCTTAAATTTGTTAAAATTTTTAATTATTGTTCGATTACTTTTAATAATAAATAATAAAAAATATATATTGAAGGGAAAAATTATGAAACCAACAAAAATTTTTGGACTCGGAGGAATGCAAGAAATAGGAAAGAGTACTTTAATAATAGAATATGACCAACATATTTTCATTATTGACACTGGTATTAAATTTTGTGATTCTTTTGTAACCGGAATAAATGGATCGATTCCAGATTTTACCTACCTAGCAGAAAATCAAGATAAAATTGAAGGACTTTTCATAACACATGGGCATGAAGATCATATCGGCGGGGTGCCGTATTTGGTCCAACAAGTTGATATTAAACGCATTTATGCCCCTAGAATCGCAATCCAATATTTAAAGTTAAAATTTGATGACTTAAAAATCAAGAAAAACATTGAATTTTTTGAAACAGAAAAGGATGCTGTGTGAAATTTTGGAGATTGTCAGGTAGATTATTGAACCGCACAGCATTCGATTCCTGATGCCTTTGGAATTAGAATTAAAACGCCAAATGGTTCACTTATGATGACTGGTGATTTTCGGTTTGATTATACACCAATTGGAAATTTAACTGATTTTTCTAAGCTTAAACAAATTGGTGATGAGGGGCTAGATGTACTTTTTTCAGATTCAACTAATGCTATGCGTCCTAATCACTCTCCATCAGAAAGTGATATTTTAAAAGATATTAAAAAATACATGCTAAAAGCAAAAAAGAAAATTATTGTTACGGCTTTTGCCTCTAATTTAACTAGAATAAAAGCTATCATTGAACTTGGAGCTGAACTTAAGAAAAAAGTTATTGCCTTTGGACGTTCAATGGTTGACAATATTGATATTGGTAGAAGATTGGGTTATATTAATGCTCCCGATGAAATTTTCATTGACAAGAAAAACTTATCCAAATACGATGAGGAAGAGCTTCTAATTTTAACAACTGGATCACAAGGCGAAGAGCTTGCTGGTTTAGCAAAAATGTCATACGGAAAACATCCAAACATCACTATTAAACCAAAGGATACAATTATCTTCTCTTCAAGCCCAATTCCTGGTAATCGTTCAAAAATTGAACTACTTGTCAATCGACTATACAAATTAGGAGCTATTATTAGAGAAAATGGAATAGATGGTTATCTTCATACTTCAGGACACGCTTATAAAGAAGAACACCTTAAGATTTTTCAATTAACAAAACCTAAATACTTTATGCCATACCACGGTGAATATAGAATGAGTGTTGTCCATGGATATACTGCAACTGAAGCTGGAGTTGATCCAAAAAATGTTATTGTGGCCAAACTAGGTGATGTTTATTATCTAGAAAATCACAAAATTAGGTTGTCAGATGAAAAAGTTTATTTTGGACCTGTTTTTATCGATGGCACCGTCTTATCTAAATCTAACTCTCAGATCTTAAAAGAGCGCATGGAGCTAGGGGAAAATGGCTTTTTAAATGTTATTATTGCAATTAACAAAGAAAAAAATATCATTCTTGGTAAGCCTAGAGTTGTTTCTAGAGGAGCATTTTTTGTGAAGAACTCTCTTCACTTAATTGAAGAAGTAAAAAGAATTGTTCATGGTGCAGTATTGTATACAATAAAAAATTCAACTGATTGAACAGTCCCACAACTCAAACAATTAATAATTGACCGTTTAGCACCATTTTTCTACAAACAAAAACGAAGAAACGTTGTAATTATTCCAACGATTCTATTCGCAGACAAAACATCGACTGATGTTGATATTAAAGATAGTGAAAATAACTCAAAATCTAAAGAAGTAGAAAACAAAAGCAAAAAAAATAATAACTCCAAAACTGGTAATAACAAGACAAAATCAACAAAATCAAACAAAAAATCAACAAATATAAACAATAATCCTAAAAATAACAGCTCTAAGAAATCTACTAATAAAAATAAAAAATCTCCCGTAAATAGCAAAAGAGTAACAGTAGAAAAGAGCGAATAAAAAACTTCCAAGCCTTTAACAGGGCTTGGTTTTTTATAGAACTTCGATTAAATATTGAATAATCATTTTGCGAATAATACTGCCGTCATAAGGTGAACATGAATCAGCGAAAGAAATATAAGTGCTATTAAGTCAGAAAAGGGAATTAAGTAAAGAAAGGGGCTTATTATTTGAACTATGAAAAGTACATAGAAATCCTCCACGATGAAATTCAAAATCAACCAGGCGGTCTTTCCGCCCACATTCTACACATCCATCAAAACGTGGAGCTATTCCCTCTATAATCATTAGTTTATAGAGCAGATATGAAATAGTTTTATTCTTCTCTTCAGCAAGATATTCGATATATTCAGAATATTCATCAATAATTAGCTTAGTCTTAGTTGATGTTATCTTACTAAAAAAATATTTAATATCATCATATTCCTGTTTTAGCATAATATTGATAGGAATTTGCTTAATTAGGGTGGCGCGTTTTAGTCGCGGCATTAAATTTGATCTTTTGCTAGTTATTATTTCTAAATCAACTAATGAGTATAGCTGCAGGTTAAGATTATTTTTAGAAGCTGCCTTTCGCACACCAGGAGCAAAAATATTAATTCTGCCACGCTCTGACAGCACACTTACAATTTCATCGAATTCGTTTATCTCCTGACGATTTAAAATAATTCCTCTTGTCTCATATTCCATATATAAAAATTGTAATATAAAAAAATTGGTGCTAACACCAACTTTTTAGTATATTATTCATCATATGTAGGAATAACGTGGATATGTGTCCTAAAGACAGATTGTCCAGCAGATTCATTATTATTCATTTCCAATTTGAAGCCTGAAGCTCCTAATTTATCGGTTTGTTCAATTGCTAATTGTTTAACAATTTCCATTAAATAAGCTAAATCTTCTTTCTTAATGTCATATAAATTTTTTGAATATTTTTTAGGAACAACAAGGAAATGACCTTTGCTAACTGGATCAATATCTAAAAAAGCAATCGTCTTGTCATCTTCATAAATAATTGTGGCCGGAATATCTCTGTCAATAATTCGCTGAAATGTATCTCGTTCTATCATAAATTGTCCTATGCTAATCCTTCTACTTTTAAGGCATCTAAAACATCTTGATTAATGTTTTGTAAGTTAAATCTGAAGCCTAATTCTTTAAAATATTTCACTGCTTCTCTAAATAGAGATGCTGTGTTTGCAGCAATAATATTATTTGCAATAATTACTTGTTCTTTTTCATTTGATCATGGGGTTAAATCAAATGAAAATACTTTTCTTTCCACATCTTTTTGTTCAGCATCTTTAAATTTCTTGTTGGTATATAAAGGCGCTACTTTAACAACATAATGCGCTTCAATTTTGTTATCCTTAACAACATCAACCGAAGTTGGATATTTATCTAGATTATACTCTGGTAGTTGATCCATACCCTTAAATGTTTTTGATGTCGCATTGTATTCAAGTTTTGATTTGAAGTCATAGAAATGACGGTTAGGAAGTTCTCTCACTGAAAGTTGCATTGGTACAGTTAGCGCTTGACCATCAAAAGTAATTGTACCCTTTTGTTCAAACTGAAGTGTGTAACTATCACTACCGACTTTGATTTGCTTAGTGTAAATTGATTTATTTGTTGAATCTTGAGTTAAGCCTTCAAATGTAAAGTCGCCACTGTCAAAAGAAGTTAATTTATCGGTTTGTGCCTTAGTATTAAGTGCAGCAGTTTCTATTATTTTTGGATTGTTTTTTTCTTGTGCTAGAATTTTTGAAAATTTAAAACTGTCTTGTGAATAAACAATGTTATTTTTTGGATCTAGAAAACCAAAAATCGATGATAAATCATTTTGTAGACTAGTTAATGAGGTTGATAGATCACCGGCATTAATAGCATTTTTAATAAATCCTTTGTATGCTCTTAGGTTCTTAAGATCAAAATTCTCAGCTGAACCTGTCATAATTAAATGATCATTGGCTGAAGCGGTTGGATTAAATTCAAACTGTTCTATGCCAGATGGCTGATATTTAGCTAGGTTATTAAAATCATTAAATGAAGAAATATTGGCTTGACCTAATCTTAGATTCATATCACGATCATCAGTAAATGACCAAGATTCTATCATTGGATTATCAACTAAATATTTAAGTAAGTATAAGTTATCGTCAGCAAAGTTAAAAGAATTATATAAATCTCTTTTTGAAGTTGGGGTATCTTTTTTGTCAATTTCAGCTTTCATTGATAGTTGATATTTATCTAAACCATTTTCATTATTAGCTAGTTTCTTATATTCTGTTCTATCCTTTAAAAAGTAAATTTGAATTAAAAGCATTTTTTCTAACTCTAAACGAATGCTATTGGTAATAACATCAGAATTTTTTAGGATAAAGTTTAGTTGTTGATCATCTGGAATGGCATAAGGTGTTGGGTCAAAAGAGTTTGTGTCAACATTAGCATTAATAAATTGTGACTTTAAATTTCAGAAAAATTGGGGATCCTCTTTTAATTTTGCTGCTGCATAATATTTAAATAATTCTTTTGTTTTAGCATTTAGAGATGATGTTGTAGTATCTGTCATTAAAAATAAAATTGGATCTTTTTTAGCTTCATCACTATTTGCTAATTTTAGTTCATCTTCATAAAAAGCTTCTAAATAATTATCAGCAATTTTAGTAATGATTTTATTTTTAGTGATTGTTTCCTTTAATATTCTTGATTGGTATCCAGCGTTAACACCGTCTTCAGTTTTATTGGTACATGAAGCGGCCAAAGCTAAAATAGGTAATGCTGCAAGTGGAGCAGCACCGAATAAAAATTTTAATTTCTTTTTCATCTTTGCCTTTCTTATATATCCTTAATAAAGTCAACAATTGTATTGAATAGATAATCAAGAATATCTTTTTGACTATGTGGTTCAAGAGTAAATTTACCACTTTGAGAGTCAAATTTATAATCTGAGTAAACATTTGAGTTAATTTGTTTAGTAACGTAATCTTTAATTTTATTTGCTTTATCATTGATTAAAGCGAATTTCAGAGTTTCATTTAATGATTTTTGATAACTTAGTGCTTTTTCAATATCATCATCGGTGAATTTTTTGGTTTTATCATCAATGGTTTTATATTCTTGTTGCTTAATATAGTTTTTAAATTCATCTTGTTTTAATAAATCATTAACGGTGTAATCCTTTGTTAATATTTCGTCAAAAATCGTTGATAGATTAAATAGCTCAGAAACTAGAGTATTTGAATATTTAGCTTTTGATTTAATTGCTAAATCATTTCTTATTAATCTTTTAATGACTGCTTCGCTATCTAATTTAAATAAATTTTGAATTTGAATTCCAGTTTCACCAACTAAAACATATTGGTCTTCAGAAGTTTTGATAATGGTTGAAACTTTATAACCATTATTGGCATCACCGAATGAGTTTCTAAATGCTTCACCAAATTTTCTCGCAAATGTTTTGTCTTCCATATCATTAATAAATTTAGCAATGGCGTCATTATAAGCTGCAAATTCAGCAACATAATTATCTGATTTAGATTTTTCTACTGATTGCATTTCTAAAATATTTTTGAATGTTTTACTTTGTCCATTATAAGTAAAAGTATTATTTCCAAATAATTTAATTAAGTTATCTTTTAAATTTTTAAATAGGTTATTTTCGCTCTTAAATTTAAATATTCCCTTATTGTCATTAGCATCGCCTAGCAACATCGATAGAAGTGGAATGTAGTCTTTAGCATCAGCAGCTCTTAAATGTGAAGTAATATCTTCAAAGCCTTTTGATCCATATTTATCAGCCATTTTGGCATCAGAGGCAACATATTCAATTAATTTTTTATCATTTTGAGCTTTTAGTTCATCATCTGCTGAAATATTTTCTTTTTTAAGAAGAGTCGAAAGACCTTCAAAGCCACCAAGTAAGTCAACTCCTAAAGCAATTTTAACTTTATTATCTTTTTGTGGATAAGCTGAGAATTTTAGAAGTTTAATAACTTCTTCTTTAGTTACTACCCATGGGTTTTTAGCATCTTTAAAATCAGGGTGAGCAGTTAATGAAAGTGTTGAAATAATTGATTGCTTCTTTTGAATTCATGGAGCAATAAAATGACTTGGATTTTTTAATTCCTTAATAAATGAACGAGTCACGAACATTGGAATTTTAACCTCATCTTTAGGGTTAGTTTTAATTTCAACGTCACCTTCTTTAGGTAGCACATAGTTTTCATTTTCAATGGCAAAAGGCAATGTAATAGTCTCACCTTTTTTAGCAATATCTTTTCTTTCACCATTATAAGTGTAGTAAACATCTTTGTTAGCAATAATTCCGTTTTTAAGTTCAGAGTATGAAAAGTCTGAATTAACTTCAGTTTTATATCTACGAAAAGCATGTTCATTTAGTCGTTGAACAACTTTGAATTCAATTGCTGCTTCTTTGGTTTTTGATTCACCATATTCTTTAGTAGCAATTTGTTCCAAAAATTTTTCTCTTCATAATTTTTCTAGACCATATTGATCTTGGAATTTTTTTTCTAAATCATTAATTTTTGAAGTTTCTTCTTGACGAACTTTGTCAACTGATGGCAAGGCAAAAGTTTTTTCATCAGATTTAGCCTTATCAGCATTATAGACAGCTTCATATCATAGAGATCCTTCATATTCTTTTTCATATAAATATTTAGTTAAATTACTTTCAACTCCATCAGAAACATTTTTACTTGCATTTAATCTTTCATGAATTTTGTCAACATCACCTCAACTAATAATTTTATTTTTATTTCCTGGTGAAATAATGTCCAAAATTGGAGAATTTTCTTGCAAAATTGGCGAAGGTTTTGGTAAAGATTTTTGCGCTTGAAGAAGAGGAACGGCTATTCCTGTTGCAACGATAGCCGAAAGAGCAGTACCTCAAAAAGTACCTCAAAGAATTCTTTTTCTTTTAATCTTTTGTTCGGTTGTTTCAATTTTTTTATTTTTTCTTAACATAATTTTCCTTCCAATTAATAAATAATATTTTACCATTTTTCAAAATTATGTCATTGCAATAATGAAAGTAATAATCTATAATTAATAATTATGAACAAAATATTTCAAGAAAAAAATCGAATTTTAGAGGAGTTTGCCAATCTTTGTCAGCAAAATTCCATTTGATATAGCATGGATAATCACAGTTTACTGGCAATTTATAGCTCGGAAAATTGAGATGACGAGAAAGATCACCATGATGTAATGATGAGCTTTGAAGCTTATGAAAAACTAAAAGTAATTGCTCCAAACCGAATTATTGACTCAACAATGCATTCAGAATATTATTCTGCACAAAATAAATTTGTCGATGATAACCAAGATTTATACAAAGAACAGCCCTTTATTAACATCAATTTAATTGTTCCAACCAAGGTAAAAAATATCAAAAAATACATTAGCTGGTCTAACAAAATAAGAAGCAACATTGCTTATTATTCAACATGAACTGAAAGCAATATTACTAAATATAACAACAAAATTAAGATGGCAAAATTTTTAAAATTATTCTTTAATCCAATTAACTACAAAGATATAATTAACATTTTATACACTGAGGATTTCGAAGGTTTCATTGTTACTGAAAATCCAATTACGAAAAATGCAACTTACAAATGACTTTCGAATTTAAGCTACGATGTTCAAAAAGAAATACTTAATAATATTGAAGTCTATGTCATCCAAGAATATGATCAATATCTAAGAAACTTATATGGGCAAAAATATCAGATTTCCAAACCTAATTTATCTTCATATTTTCATAAAAATATTATTGAAATAGTTCGAGAGGAAAATCAATTCGAAAGTGAAAATGAAGAGTAAAAAAACAGCACCACGGCTGTCTTTTTTTTATTCAACACTAGTATATTGTTTTCCGCGGTGATATAGATTTTTCTTGCGAAGAACGTAAATTACCGTGAAAACAATAAAGTTTGAAAAGGCTAGAATTGAAAAAATTATTCAAAATGCATACATCAATTTATGTTTTGTTAATCCAATAGAATTAACATAGTCATTTAAACTTACCTTTACACCAATTCCTAAAATCGTTGCCGTTACTAAGAAAGCATAAGTTATAAACATGGAAATCATTCAGTTTTTATTTAGTTTTCTTAGGAACATTAAAATTGTAACTGTTCAAGTATATGCTAGTGCAAAAAATCCGAATATTAGCAGTACCGTAGTTCAACCTTCATCAAGCATTTGTTCCTCCTAAATTTAATAGATAAAACAATTATATATTAAAATCTCCACAAATTAAGGTAACATTCAAAGTTAAAATTTTTATGCAGTAATTATGACCTTTTTTCATAAACGCGTTTTTTTATATATGGCAATTTAAGAAATTTAAAAAATTTATTCTTTAATATATTTTTTTAATGCTAAATAAAATATTTTAGTTCAACAATTTAAAAGAAAAAATAATTATTCGGAATTATAGGCATTTTTATTATATTCAATTGTATCACTTGTGTTTTTATGCTAACATTAAATAAACTAATATTACCAAATTAAATAATTAGCTAATATTTATTTAATATGAAATAAATGTAAAGGTCATTACAACCTGTAATCATAAATATAATAGAAAGAACCCAAATTAAAATGAAAAAACAAAAGAAATTAATATTTTCTCTGGCTGCACCAATAGCCACTGCTATTGCCATGCCATTAATTGCAGCAGCATGCACAAATGAAAAAGATACTAATAATGAAATTTCTTCTTTAAACCTTACATATAAGGGTAAATTTGACGGTGAAGATTCATTTTCAATGCATAAAATAGAAATTGATGATGTTAATAACTTTAATATCATCCCATTAGAATCACAACTAAAATTTAATGACAAAACTGTGTTTGCAAAATTAGTAGTGCACAGCAAAAATAGTGATAAATACTACAATATGTATGTTAAATTTGTAAATAATGACAATGCTGTCATTGTCAACAAAATTGAAAAATCTGAATATGATAGTGTTCAAAATCAACAACAAAAGCATCATAATAAAAAAGATGGAGAACAAGAACAGCATAATAAAAAAGATGAACAAGATAAAAATGAGCAGCAAGATGATAATGAAGAATATTTAAATAGAGAAGAATTTGAAAAAATTGCTAAATTTAGCTATGTCAAAAATAGTTTGTCAGATTTAAACAATAACTCAATCAAATTGATAAATATTTCAGGTTACAAACACGTTGTACAAGATATTATAAATTTAAATACCCCAGATGAACCAAAAGCTGTTATAAAAATTGAAATACAAAAAAATAATAGAAAAATTTTTGATGTTTACTTGGAGCTTGTTGATTATGAGCTTGGACAAAAATCAAGAGTTTCATTTATAGATGAAGAAGTTTTTAATGAAGTTGCAACTAATTATAAAGAAATAGAAAATCAATTTAAAGATAAGGCTATAATTTCATACTCAGGAATTTTAGATGATGATAATGAATTTAAAAAAGAAAATGTTACATTAAATAAAATTGAAGGGTTTTTAAATAATCCTAAAAGTATAAATTGAAGTAAAAAGCAGTCACTTATTTTGAGCAAAATGACAATAAAAAAACAAAATGGACCATTCATTACAGTATATATAAAATTTCCACTAAATTCTAATAATCCTAACGGGGAAATTATAACAAGGAACAACTATGAAACTTTGGATAGTGGAGCAAACGAATATTTAGAAAACAAAATTCCAGATGATTTTATAAATAATGCAAAATTTTCATATGATGGAAATTTAAATGAAGGAATAGAATTTGATAAAACAAAAATTAACTTGAATGGTGTAAGTAAATACTCTTATGAAATTTATGATAAAAACTTTTTAAGAGAATTCAAAGGTGACAAAAAAAGATTTTATGTTGCCAAATTAGATTTTAAAAGAAATTATAATTATCAATTCAAAGTATATGTAAAATTTGTTCCAATTGATAACGATAATTTAGATATAAAGATTATTAACAATGAAGAATATAATGATCTAATTGAAAAAGACCAACAGAAATTTAATGAAAAAATAAATGATTTCTTAAAGGTGGCTAAGTTTTCATATTCAGAGAACTTAAGTAATGGCAGTTTCAATCAACAATATATTAAATTAGAAAACGCAGATAATTACACTCATTTTTTTAGCCCTAATGATTTCGCAATAGAAGTAAACAAAGGATCAGAAAAATTTTTCATTGCTAGAATAAATGTTATTAGAAACGATAGTGATGAGCCATTTTACATTTATGTAAAATTTTCATCAACCAAAAGTAAGCCAAAAGGAGAATTTATAAGTTATATTTATGATTCATTATATCAATCTAGAGAAAATTACAACTTACAATTAAGACAGGAATTCGAGAAGAATGCTAAGTTTACGTACAAAGGTAATATTGGTGTAGATGATAAAATCAAGTATAATAACCTTATCTTAAATAATTCAGACAATTATGAATTTAAAATTAATAATTATCACAAATTACAATACTCAGATCCTTTGAAAAAAATCTATGTTGGTATTATTGATGTAATAAATAAAAATGGAAAAAAATTCCCTGTTTATGTAAAATTCACCACAGGAGAAGATAATGTTGAAGGCGAATTTATAGATGAAAATAATTTGGATTTACTAATGACAAAAGACAAAATGGAATTGGGACATTTGAAACGGGAATTCGAAAAAAATGCTAGGTTCACATACTCCGGCAATTTAAGTGATGAAAGCAAATTCACTCCAAAAAATATTGAATTTAGCGAAACAAATGAACATACACATGAGATTCATTATGCATGATTTTTCGGCAATAAAACGAACTCAGAAAAATTTATTATTGTTAATGCGATTGTTAGAAACAAACAAGATAAAAGTTTTTGGACATATATAAAATTCCAACTCGATAATGACAAAAATGAGGGAAAAATTGTAAGTAAAAATTATTGAGATAGATATATGAAAGAGGAAATAAAATTTCAAAAAAGATTGGAATTAGAATTCATGAGTAGAGTTTCACTTTCATATTTAGGTGACTTAAGCAATGGTAAAACTTTTAGTGCAGATCGAATTATATTTAGTAGTGAAAAAGGCTATGAATATGAAATTGACGATGACTCAATAAAAGAAGTTAATAATGGCCCTGAAAAATTTTTCGCTGTTCAAATTAAAATTAAAAATTATAAAGGGGAGAGATTCTATGTCTACGCAAAATTCCTGCGAGCCAAGGACAATATTATCGGAAAATTCATCTCTTCAAATTATTATTATAGTTTAAACAATCAAAAATATTAAGTGTTAAATAAAAGTTAAAAATAGTAATCTAGAATTCAAATGTAAAAACGTTTGAATTTTTATTTGTAGTGTTATTTTATTTTAATTATTTGCAAATTGTAACAATATTAATATTAAAATTCGAAGATTTTTTTAAAAAAAGATATAAAAACAAGTCAAGCTTTTGTTAATAGTACAATTGCTTTGACTTGAATTAATTTGCTAGTTTGTGACTGTGTGCCACTAAGCTGTGACTTCAGGTTTTATTGGATCAATTAATCATTTACGAGTTTGTTTTTTAATTTCTTTAATATGGCCAAGTTCTAGATAAATAACTTTATCAGCCAGTTCGGCAACATCAGGGTCATGGGATACAATAATAATGGTTGTCCCATAATCACGATTAATTTGTTGGAGAATTTTTAGCACTGTTAAACCGGTTTTTTCATCTAGTGCACCAGTGGGTTCATCAGCAACAATTATTTCAGAATTCTTAGAAATTGCTCTTAAAATTGAAACTCGTTGTTGTTGACCACCTGACATTTGTGAAGGGTATTTATACATACAATCTTCCAAATTAAAATCTTTGAATAGTTTTTTGATATTTAAGTGTTTTGATTTATCTTTTTGTAAATATGCACCAGTTTCAACATTGTCATAACTATTTAAATTTTGTAGCAGGTTATAGTTTTGGAAGATAAAAGAAATATTTTCTCTTCGAAATAATGTTTGTTTAGCATCATTTAAATATGGTAAATTAACATTATTAACAATTACTGAACCACTAGTAGGACGATCAAGTGCACTTAGAATGTTTAGCAGCGTTGATTTACCTGAACCTGATTTACCGTATAAGATGGCAATTTCGCCTTTCTCAACTTGTAAAGTGATCCCTTTTAGAACATCAGTGGCAACATTACCAGATAGATAGGTTTTTTTGACATCTTCAATTTCCACAATAAAGTTACCAGTATTTTTTTTGTTAAAATCTGCATCTTTTTTTCGTGGTTTATTATTTGCTAAACGAAATTTTTTAAGTGTGGCATTATCTAAAACTTTAATCACCACATCATCATCTTTGATTTCAAATGGTTCTTTATGACGATGAATATTAACTGCATTTAGATCTGAGATGTTACTATCAGTAGATTTCTTTTTCAGTTTTTTTTCTTTTTTATCTTTGGCCATTATTTTCCTTTCAAGGCATCAACAGCCTTAACTTTGTTTAGACTCTTCCACGTAATAATTGAGGTAATAGCGAATACCGATAAGCAAATAACGGCACTTAAAATAATCGTGGACACATGTAATGCCAGCGGCAGAACAATTTGACTTGTCGCCATTAAAAAGGCATTAAAGATACTAATTATTGATAGAGTAATCGGAATCATCAGTAAACATGCCATGAGGATACTTGGAATAAAGTTTGAGAAGAATAGCATAATCTTTTCTTTATTAGTATAACCAAGTACTGAGAATATTGCTATTGCTCTTTTATTAGAAGCAATCATTATATTAGTAATTGCCACTAAAATAACAACTGATATGATTAGTGAAATAATAATTAAGGCAACTAAGATTGTATTAACAGTTTTAGAAATTTCGGAAATAAATCCAACTTCAATATCCTTACTATTAACATCAAATGAAGCGCCATACATAACATTTTTGCCATAAATCGAATCCGGTTGTGTACCATAGAATTTTAGTAATGTTTCTCTAGCAATATTTTTGTATTTATCAAGTGCTTCTTCAGGTTTTGAAGAAATAATATTCTCAATATCAGCTTCACTAATTGATAATCTAGATTTTAGAACATCTAAATAATTTAGCTTAGCGTCTGGATGCGCTTCATTATAAGCATTAACATTATGTTCAAACACTGAGGTGTACTTTTTATTTTTATCTGAGATGAAAATATTTTTGAATAATTCCCAGACATCAGCATCATTATAATTAGCAATATCAAAGCTACTTGCAGCTCCTCAAAATCCTGTTGATGAATATGTTGTTAGTGTGTCAATGGTTTGAACTGGAGTATTATCATTTGAAAGAATTCCATTAAAGGCGTCATATTTTCGATTAAATAAATATTCGTATTTATCCTTATTCTGTGGATCTAGTTTGATTGAATTATTTAGCTCATCAATTCTTGCTGCTTTTAGTCTTTCTGTTAGTGTGTCATATCCTAGAATATGATCTAAAACATCTTTCCTTGAAACGAATTCACTATTAATGTAAGTTTCTGAAATGCCAATAACTTTAAAAGTATATTGTGTTTTAGGGCCAGTTTGACCTAAAGCTTTATGACTGAATCTATCAGCATGATTTAGTAAATCAAAGCTAAATTTAGATCCAATTCCTAAATGATGTCTTTTTGAGGCAACTTCATTCAGAATAACGGGAATATCTTGATTTTCAGATGAATTGAAATCATATTGATAATCATAAAGTTTATTAATTAGATTTTCACCATATGAGTTTTTAAGACTGATAAATCTACTATCTTTATAATAACCGTAAATTCTGCTTTCTTTTTTATCAATTAATCCTGAGGCATAAGTGTATTTTTCATTTGTAGCATCATTTCAATACACACCACCAAATGAAACGAAGAAATCAATACCATTAACTTTATTATAAGCATTAATTAGAAAGTTACGGTAATCTTCACGGTTACGAGAAGTTTCGACTTTTCTAGGTTTTAGATAAATTTGGTTAATTGGATCTCATTCAACATAGTTAAATTGTTGATTAATTTTTGAACTTGAACCAGTATTAAGATTATCACGAAGCAAGAAGAAATAACTTGTACGATTTGATAAATCTTCAGTTTTTCCCGCTTTAAAATCCTCGATAAATTTATCAATGTTCTTAACAGCAATTAAGTTATCATATGCGGCATCAGGAGAAATATTGGTAAAGTCAGTATTGTTTTTTAATTTTGTCAAATCAATTATATTTTGAGTTTTTTGCATTTCAAATGAAATACGTTTAAAAATTTGGGCAACTCTAGCTCTTTGCGTTTCAGGCATATTAGCATAAGTAATATCTCATGGACTCAGTTCAACTGATAAACCTAGCAGTATATCCAAAGATGATTTAGTAATTACTGTTGGTGAAAATGGTCTTTGAACAACATCAGTATTAAATGAAGCGCCGGGTCTTAAAAAGTTTGGATTATTATAATCTAATTGACTTCCATTAGCAGATGAACCACCAGATAGATCATTTGGAATGTATAAAAGCGCATTTAAATCACTTTTATCATAAGTGACATAAGGACCGCCTTCAGTTGTTGGACTCTCTAGATCTAATTTAAATTTATATAACCGATCTTCATATGTTTTAGAAATTGCCCTATTAAAGACATTTGTTGACGATAAGAAGAACATCGAAATTAGTGAGGTCGTTGAAAATGATAGAAATAGCGAGAACATTTTTCAGAAGTTATTTAAGGCCATTGAAGCAATATATCTCATCTTAATTGGTAATTTTTTAAAGATTGATGAAATTCTTCTTGCCACATTACCAACAGCAACTTCTGTTAATCCATTCATTAATTCTGTGGCTTTTTTATTAACTGAAATTACAGTAATAACAAAAATAATTAATGAAACAAATACCAGTGGTATCAAAATCGTTCCAAGTAATCCAAGCGCACTAAATGGAATAATATTCTGCTCCAGTGTCCAGTATGATGAAAGAATTTGCATCGTTGGTCTTTGTAAAGCAAATCCAAAGATATACCCGAAAAGCCCACCAATACCAGCTGGAATTCAACCAAAGACTGAAAATGATAAAGCGATTTCACCAGTTTTATAACCTTGAGCTCGCAAAATACCAACAACTTTATTTCTTGCCTCAATATATCTTTTAATAATGAAGTAGACAATAAATGCTACTAAAATAGTTAAAATGATAATTAGTCAAATAGTAGTATTTTGAATTGATGAAACGATTGAACGAACAGTAACAACTCTAATATATCTTTCAGGATTAATACTATCTTGTTCATCTCGTAGAAATACTTTCTTAAGTGAACCAGGAGCGACGTCATTAATAATTTGTGAAATGTTATTTTTTAATTCAGTTGGAGATTTTCCTTCTAAATATTTACCTTTTTCATCAGTTGGAGATTTAATTAGTGCATAAGTTTTAAGGGCAAAGGTTGGATAAGCTGAACGAATTCGATCAAATCCTTTGTCATTTACATAAACTATTGCTTGAGTGTTAGTATCAACTTGAATATTTTCTTCATTAACAACAGGATATAGATAATCAGCTGTCCCATCAATACCCACAATTAAATATTCTTGGGTATTGATTCTAATTTTGTATTTATCATCCAAATTATCAATAAATAATTGCATTAAATATGGATTTTTTAAATATTCATCATCAATTTTACCAGTGTAAACCTCTTTGTTATTTGAATTTAAATATCCATAATTAACTTTAGCAAAATATGAGCTTGAATCTGAATAAGAAATTAAATTTGAAACAGTAATACCATCAATAATTTCATCAAAAACAGCATTAGTAATTTTGGTAATATTAATTCCAAAAATGCTTAAATCTGAGCCATCTTCTAATTTTAAAAATGAATTTATGATGTGATTAAAAAATGAAAAGTCTAAGGCGATTGAAGCATCATTCTGTGATTTGATTAGCGAGTTATTACTATCAAATGTTTTAGTAATGGCAAGAATTTCATTTCTTAAATCATTAATATCAGTATTTTGAAGATTATTTAAAATTTTTGTAACAATGTAAGCAAGATTACCTTGATTTGGATTTGGAGAGAAAAAGTAGTATAAAACGATTTGCGGAAAACTCATGAAGGCAAATGGATTAAATAAATTACGTGGCACATTTATCAATGATAAATATGATGGTAGACTTGACGCTTCAAGAGTTTGCTTGTAGATAATATCAAAAGTATAATCTGAATCAATTAATGGAGCTAATTCACCACTGTGTGATGTTTTTAGAAACGAATTTAAAAATGTTGTTAATGATTGTAGATAGAAAGTTGGCATCTGATCAGCTGAGACAATATATCCAAAATTATAAGAAAGCTCATTTGAATTTGATAGCAGAATATTTTTGATTTCCTCAATTGTTTTAGCAGAAATATTAAATGATTGTAATTTGCTGAAAAACTTGTTAAATGTAGAACCGTTGTTAATTAATTCAATTAATTTTTTATTAGCTTCTGAAGTGTGAGCATTTGAGTAAGCAATTTTTAAAAATGAATCACTGCCACCTAAAAAACCAAAACCAGGAATTTGATTAATAACTGCATCGTAATTCGCCATCTCTTTAATAATTTCAGGATCTTTTGAAAGTTCAAATAAAGAAATTAGAACTTGACGAATTTGATCATATGTCAAATGTTTTTTACTGAAACTTTTTTGAATATATCTTTCATTAGTTTCAGGATCAATAATAATTTTTTCTTCCTGTTCACCTAATTTATTTAAATAGTAGGCTAATTTAATTCAAAAACTATATAAAACAAATTCGTTTTTAATAACATCATTGTCATTTCTAATCATTTTCGAAACAAAGAAATTTTCTAGTGCTGAATGAGCAAGTTTTAGTAGTGAATGGTTTTTAGATCTAACAGTGGGATTGTCATTAAACACTGCTGATCGAAAGGCTAGATCACCATATGAAGCAACGGCTTTTTCTCCATTTGAAAAAGTGTATGATCCGTTTGATTTATAGTTTTTAATTTGAATTTTTTGTAGAAGAGCACGATAAATTTCTAATTTTTCAAGAATTTTATTAGGATCTCTTAAATCGAAGTTGTTAGCTAAAACATAATCAACTATAAATTTGTATTCACCAGAAGTTAATGAAATTAAAGTTTTATTTCTAATGGCATTTTTTGTCTTTGAAATGATTCTATCAACAAATAGAGTATTATAAGGATCAACTTCAAGAGCTACATTAGGAATATTATTAGAATTTGCATCTGGGAAATTAAAGTTTTGAATTCCTAGTAAATCAAAAATAGAAATTTTATCAGGATCATTATCTGGAATTACTATGTCAACTGGTGAAACAATTTTTCTTGTTTTTGACGATAGGTTTAAAATCTTAATAATTGCTTGTTGAATTTGATTTATTTTACCATGTGATATGTCATTTCCAGCAGAGCTAAGTGATGAAAGAAATGCTGCTAAATAATCAGCTTGTGATAGTATTTCGGTTCGATAATCATTGTAAATACGATTATTAGCCGTAATAGTTGACTTTTGGGTTTTAATTAATTTAGAAAGTGAATCAGCAAACTTGCTAAAGCTTACATTACTAATTAATTCTTTTAGTCCCTCATTAATATTGTTATATGAACCATTTTTATTAGCATCAATTTTTTTAAAGAAACTACTAATGGTTTGTTTATTTTCCTCACTAACTTCAACATTAGCATCTTCATTTGCTGATAATCATTTTTGATAAATGCTGCGAGATGATTCAGGATCTAAAAAACCTTTAAAATCAATACTATCGATAATTTTTCCTAAACCAATTTTTAATTGGTATTCATCAATTGATTGAATAAAACTTAATGTCGCTCTATGACTTGATAGTGTTCAATAAGTGTCCTCAACTCTTGTAAAAGGGGCATAAGGATGATTTTTATATCAATCTTGAATGATTGCTGAAAATTTAATAAAATCAATTGAGTTAATAATATCGCTAAATGCATCAAAAATTAAATTTTTATCTTTTATAAAATCAAATAAATCAACTAATCTAATTTTTAATTGCGGAATAACATAAATATTATTAATATTTAAAATACGACTAATTTTTTTAAGCTCATCTAATAAATATTGGTCACGTTTTTCACTAGACAAACCGCCTGATTCATATTGATTTTTTAAATATTTAACAATTTTATTTAAAAATCTTTTAATAAAAACATTAGCGTTAGTATTAGGATAGTCTAAATTTTGAACATTAGAGTTAGCAGGTTTAATAATGTATTTAATTGTGTCAAAAACAACTTTTTCTAAAATAAATTGGTTAGTTTTTGCCGCAGCTAAAAGATTGTGAAAACCATTAACTTGAACACTTTGAGTTAAAGCGTTTAAAATTCGATTAGCATCGTCCTTATCGAAAACATTTTTAAAATCTGATTTTAAGATGATTTCCTTAATTTTTTCAATTAGACCATTAATTGTCTTCTTTTGAATAATTTCTTGTGTTAATTCATTTGATACTGAACCAAAAACAAGTGGTAAACTAATTGAGTTTTTGAAAAATGGATCAATCTTGGCTCATCCGTTTTTACCGATTTCACCACGAATTGTGTATTGTTCCTTGACTAAATAATCATAGATTTCTTTCAAGGTGAATGATTCTTTTCGATTTTTAATAACTTTATTTCAAACTTTGTTGCTATTAAAATTTGGAATTTCTGATTTTTGTAGTAGAATGTATTGACCTTGTTTTGGCATAGCAATTGCCCCAACAATTGATGCACCATTTGGTCCTTTTGGCTCATCAGCTGCCTTGGTTAGAATTAGAATTTTGCCATTAATTAAATAAGGAATTTTAGTATTAGGTAAAAAGTCATAATAATCAACAAAACGAATGTCCGCATTAAAATATCTAGTGTCAGGAGTAAATGCTTTAAAAATTGAATCAATAAGTGACAATGTATACACTGGCGGTATTTTTTTAATCACTTTGCTATTTAATTCTGGTTTTAGAATAAAACTGTCAATATTTTGGCTTTCAACTGACTTGCTTAAAAGCGAAGGATTTAAAGTTTCGTTAAACAACTTTCCAACATTTTGTTTTATCCCTAAAAGTCTGTTTTCATTATCACCAGTATTAATAAAGTGGAAAACATTTTTTTTGGTAGTTTTATCTTCAATACTTTCAACCGTTAAACTTTGTCTAATACCAAGATTTTCAGATCCAACTTGTCTTCTAATGTCATTTATGATTGAAGTTTTTGCAAAATTTGTAGCACTATCGCGAACAAATTCTTGTTGTTCCTTAAATTTGTCGCTATTAATAATTGCATTAAAATCTTCGTCACTAACATCCTCGTTGTTTGGCGTTGATCCAAATAATTTAAACTCGATTTGTTTAATATTTGAATAGATAGTGTGTTCATTATTTGCTTTTTCATTAGGAATAAATTTATTTTCTTTTCCTCCACTCCAACTCTTAGCAAATGATTTGGCCAAATCTTCACGTTCAATTGGTACAACTTGGGTTATAACTTTTGATTTTTGATTTCCAATTTGATATCTAGTTTCAATGGTTTTATTTCAATATGAAAAATAGCCAATTTCACGGTATTTTCTCGGATCTTTTTGTTTAAGTTCGGAAATAAATTTTAGATAAGAACCCTTTCAATTAGAACTATTTTCATCTTCAATTTCATCTCAATTTAGAACGTAACGGTATCAATTATAGAAAACTTTTGTTTCCGTTTTTCTAATTCATGAATCTGGAATTCTATAAGTTTTATTTGCGGCTAGCGGAATTCTTTTAAAAGATTTTGACGATAATTCATGATTTTTTAAATAATTAGCCAAATTGAAAGTTTTTTGAATTTTATCATTTGGGTCAATTTTATTATTGTCAGTTTTGAAATTCGCTTGAAGTTTGATATCTGCTGAAGTTTGTTTATCTCTGTTGAAAACATATCTTCCATTAGTTTTTTCAAATCCTAATATGCTTAAAACATCTTCACCAAAAATAGTGGCTAATGTTCCTTCGGCTTTTCATTTATCATATTCAATTGTTGAAAATGAAGCTTGCTTAGTTTCAGTGTTAATAAATAGTGGCGATGATGAGTAGATATAATCAGAGTTTTTAGGAACATCGCGTTTATCTCTTTCCGAATAAGCAATATTTAAAAATTGTCCTAGTGAAATATCACGAACCAAAGTAATTTGGTCATTAGCTGTGATTTTTTTATCTTCAAGCACTTCTTGGAATTTACCATTTTCTTTTTTATAGAGATTAAAAAAGCGATCATTTCCTTGAAAGCTAAAATTACGGATATTTGCAAAGTTTGGATTATCTTTGATGATTTCGAAGTTAACACTTGAAATGCCGTATTTACTTTCATAAGCAAAACGCATAAAATCCTCAGTGCGAATGTAATAATTATTATCGCTAACATCTCAACCATCAAATTTATTTTTTAACTTAATGTAATTTTCATCCTCTTCAGGAAGGTTAATTGAATATGAAATGTTTGAATCATTTCGCAATGATTCAAAGACAACTGGTTCTTTCACTTCAGTGACATTATCAGAACCGATTTGATTAAACCCGGACTTAGGCGCAATACCTGATGGATTAACATCTAAATCTGTTATTAGATCATGTAGTCTAGAGACTTTGTCATATGCATTAATTGTTGATGCATAACTAGTTTTAACATCATTTAATAGCGTGAATAAAAATGTAGTCAAAAATATTAATATTGTCAAACAAATTAATGTAACTTTATTTTTTGAAAGTGATTTAAACACTTCCTTAAATAGTCTGCGCATTTGAGTCCTTTCTTAGTTGAATAAAAATAATAGAATTATATACTTTTGGCAATTAAATTAGATTTTTTTAGTTTTGATTAAAATTTTTACAAAAAAATATAACATTTATGTTTATTATTTATGTAAATAAAAAGACAACAACTAGGTTTTTTTGCCTTTAGTTAGATTGTCTTTAATAATTTGCGATCAATTTCTCGGAATATCAGCTGGTGTTGAATCGTGTTTTTTATAACAAACTAGAACATTGTCAATTTCAAAAAACCTTTGAAGTTTGACTATGTCAAAATTTATATTTAATTTATTAGAAATTCATTTAGCATTAGCAATTTCAGCCAAATAGTTTTTTGATTTTAAAAAGCAAAATGTAGAGTTGATTTTTCCAAGGTGATGAGAGATCTCGACTAAGTTTTTTAATTCACTAACTGCTCTAGCACTAATGAAGTCAAATTTTTCGGCAGATTTATCATCTTCTGCTCTAGTTGCCTTAACTTTGATATTGCTGAGATTTAATTTTTCTGCCACAAGCTTTAGAAAATTAGCTCGCTTTTGCTGAGGCTCAAAAATAGTTAATTTAAAAACTGGATTATATATGAAGTATGGAATTATTGGAAATCCCGCACCTGAACCAATATCTAAAACGTCTTTATTCTCAAAATTGAAAATTTTTGTATTTATTTCATCAAAAATTAAAATTGATTCAATAATTCCTTCTTTAATAAGTCTTTCATCATAAAAACCAGTCAAATTATAGCTTTTATTTTCCTGCTCAATTAATTCATAGTATTGATGCAATTTGCTAAAAATTTCATCATCTTGAACTTTTAAATAGCTTTTTAGAATAGCAAAACTCTTAGCGACTGTAAGCATCGTATATTTCTGTTATTGATGTATTTTTGATATTTGCTTCAATCACTTCACCTAAAAATTTTGCCATTGATAATTCACGTAATTTTGAAAAATGCAATAGGTTAGAATGATCAATTGAATTAGTAATAATTACCTCATCAATAATTTCACTATTTTCAAACATTTCAAAACCACGAGAAAATAGTCCGTGTGTTGCAGCTATAACAATCTTTTTTGCTCCCTGTTCTTTTAGAACTCTGGCAGCGTTTAAAATTGTTCCACCAGTGTCAATGATGTCATCATAAATTATAACATTCTTATTTTTTACATTTCCTAGAACACCCATAATTTCTGAGACGTTAGGTGCGGTTCTTCTTTTATCAATAATAGCAATTTGATCCTCATTATTTAATAGTTCTGATAGTTGACGCGCTCTAACGGCACCACCATGGTCTGGTGAAACTATAACAAATTTTTCTTTTCTCTTTCTCAGTTCATTTGAAAAAATAAATCTTCCTCTTAAATCATCAACTGGAATATTGAAAAACCCTTGAATTGAAGGATTATGTAAATCAATAGTAATAACCTTATCAACTCCCGACACTTCAAGCAGATCTGCAACTAATTTTGCGGTAATTGGTTGCCTTCCTGATGATTTTCTATCTTGACGTGAATAGCCGTAGTAAGTTAATACACAAATAATTCTTTTAGCACTAGCTCTTTTTAATGAATCAATAAAGATCAGTAGATTCATCATATTTTCATTCACAGGTTTTGATGTATTACATACAACAAAAACAGTTTTATTTCTAACGGTTGTATTTGAATATAGTAGACATTCTCCGTCAGAGAAAATAGTTTTTTGAACCGGAATAATTTCCCGCTTTAGAACCTTACCAATTTCATCGGTTAATTCTTTTGAATTTTCCATCCCAAAAATAAGTACATTGTCGTTTTCGTTCTTTTTCATTTTGCCTCTTTTTTTGTTAAAATTTTGCGATTTCTTGTAATTAAATATACTATAAAGTTTACTATAAAATAAGATCATTTAAGTAACAATAATAATTTATTGCAATAAAAATATGATGGTAATTATTTTTTAATAATATCTTAACTATTTCACTAAAAATAAAATCAAAAATTAATAGTGGAATCTTAACATTATTAACAATATTTTTTAAATTTGATATCTAATTTTAAGTTATTTTAATTAATTATTTTCTAAAAGTAAAAGAGAGATTATAAGAATTGATAAATTTAAAAAGAGAGAATTTATGTAAGAAGGTAAATAAAATGACAAGCAGCAAAAAAACTGACATTATTTCAGGAATATTAATTAGTCTAGGAATAATGCTCTTTGCTTTAATTGCAATATTCCAAATTAGAAGTATTGCTTATGATCTTGCAAGAAAATTTCCACAAGGACAAAATATATTTATTATTAACGCTCTAATAGTTCCAATAATATCAGCAATCTTAATTAGCTTAGGTACACTACTACAACTAAAAAAAGAAACGAAATTTCAAAAATCAAAGCCAATTAACATTTTTCTTTTAGTTATAATGATTTTACTAATACTAGCTTGGATTTCCCCATACGTTGTTGTAAATTCAGGTGCTTTTAATACATCATATACTGACGCAGGAAATGAAAATCAAATATTAGGAAAAATGAAAGATAGTAGTCGAATTTTAGTTAATGAATTTATAGCAACTCATGCTATACTATTCTGCGGAACATTTCTACTAACAGCTTCATTATTTTGAATTCCAATAACTTCATTCAATATTCATAAAATTAGAAAAGCTAAAAATATTTAGATCTAAAAAAAATCTCTTCATTAGTTTTTAAAAACAAGAGATTTTTTTGTATAAATTACTTAATTTAAGATTGTCCTAATTGCAATATTAACTTCTCAAATTATAATTTAAAATGACAAATAATAGGTAAGTGGTAGATCTTTAAAAACTATGCTAAGGACATACCTTCTCTCAACTTAACTTTAAAATTTGTTACGAGAATAGAAATGACAATATTGATGTTAAAAAATAACAGCTTTGCTTTTGAATAATAATTAGTGTTGCATAGTTAACTTTGCTTACTAATAGCAATTCCTTGTTAAAATATTGATCAATTTTTAGACAATATAATTGGTAAAAATAGTTTATTTATATATTTTGTATTTTTATAGTTCAATTATTTCAACACTTTAATTAAATATAGATAATATTTTTGGCATTAAAAGCGATGCTATAATCTAAAAAATCCAAATTCGCTACATAAACTACACTAACTGAGATGATTCTAATAATTTTTGTTTTATCTAAATTTTATCTAAGTTATCACCTCCTGATAGCAATAATTCATAAGAGAGTTTGCCATCTTCAAAAAGACTTGTCCGGAAATAGCATGTCAATAACAAATAACCCCAACATATAATTATTTAAATCACTACATTTAGAAATATTTTCATATAAATTTAGCACTACCTTAATATTCAAACCTTAATATCATTAGTCATCTCAAAAACAATTAGATCTAAAAATATTTCTTAACCAAACTTTACTAATGCCTATTGGCTGATGTTTTAAATTATTTGCGCTAAAATCTTAATCATAAAAATTAACTAAATTTCTAAGGCATATAAAAAAAGCTATTAAAATAGTGGATTATTGCTCATAAAATTGCATTAAAAAAATGGCAGTAGTGATTATTGTGCCATTTTCTTACTTACTAAATTATTTTTG
This sequence comes from Mycoplasma phocoeninasale, assembly GCF_012934885.1. Classification (GTDB taxonomy): domain Bacteria; phylum Bacillota_I; class Bacilli_A; order Mycoplasmatales; family Metamycoplasmataceae; genus Metamycoplasma; species Metamycoplasma phocoeninasale. The sequence goes on from NZ_CP051480.1 coordinate 212,533, forward strand.
TTCCTATCTTTTATGTTTAAAAATAAAACTAAGAAGTTCATGGGAATTTCGATATTTTCACATGAAAAACTTTGAATTTTCTTCATAACTTGACAGAAAAATATTTTTTTCAACATTAATTTTTTGATATCTTTCCTTACTAATGTAGTCTTTGAAGTTTTCTTGAGTTATTTGCGGATTTTTAACTTCAAGAAAATGAAAATTAAGATTAACTTTATATGCATATGTACTTCGCAGCGCTTGAGATGGAGATAGATATAATGGTTGAAGATCAAGATTTTGAACAATTGAGATTTTATTGTCATATAATCCAACTTCGCTTTTAGATGTATTGGGTTTAATGATTCTTTCATAATCAAATGATAGTTGCGGTTGAATAACTAAAACATAATTCTTATTTTTATCTAGTTTAATTTTTTTAGAAAGTTCAGGCAATTGTTCTCGCTTGTAGTTTGTTAAATATTCCATTATTGGCATAAAATGTTTTATGAAGTCACGCTCAGAACGCTTTGGCTCTCTTAACATTCGTTCAAAAATATCTTCACCATTGTTGATGAAATAAAATAGTACATCTGTATTATTAGTGTCATTAATGGGGTCGAATAAAAGACTTGACATAGGATACTCATCATGTGTGATTGATGTATTAGGAAGAGGATAAAATACTTCAGGTTTTGTGCGACCCTCAATATTGAAATCTGATGGGAGGTCGACTTTTTTAAAATTGGCATCTTCATTTTGTAGCGCTATTCCATTATCAGCATCATCTTTATAAGTTACGTGTTTCGCTAATCGCAAGTCAAACAGTGTGTTTATTTTTAGTGTGTGATTTAATATTTTTTGATACTCATTTTCAAGTTCTCTTTCCATTCTCTTTCTGGAATTTGCTGTTGTGCAAGAAATAACTATCATTGGTGAAATAATTGCAGCAGTAATTAATGAATATTGTAGAAATTTTTTCATAACTTTTATCCGATCTTTGTATATATTTTTAAGTAATTTAGCTTACTAGCTAAGAGAAGCATTTGTGTTAGTTTGCATTGTATGCTTTCTTCTAACTATAATTATATAATTTATTACTCTTAAAATAAAGGGGGAAATAATTCCTTATGATAAATATCTTTTTATTTTCATTAAATTGAATATTAAGAAAATATTATCATAATTAAATATTGAAAATTTATAAAAAAATGGCAATATTGATTATTGTGCCATTTTCTTACTTACTAAATTATTTTTGTTCTTATCTTTTATGTTTAAAAATAAAACTAAGAAGTTCATGGGAATTTCGATATTCTCACATGAAAAATTTTGAATTTTCTTCATAACTTGACAGAAAAATACTTTTTTCAACATTAATTTTTTGATGTCTTTCTTTGCTAATGTAGTCTTTGAAGTTATCTTTAGTTATTTGTGGATTTTTAACTTCAAGAAAATGAAAATTAAGATTAACTTTATACGCATATGTACTTTGCAGCGCTTGAGATGGAGATAGATATAATGGTTGAAGATCAAGATTTTGAACAATTGAGATTTTATTGTCAAATAATCCAACTTCGCTTTTAGATGTATTTGGTTTAATGATTCCTTCATAATCAAATGATAGTTGCGGTTGAATAACTAAAACATAATTTTTGCTTTTATCTAGTTTAATTTTTTTAGAAAGTTCAGGCAATTGTTCTCGTTTGTACTTTGTAAAATATTTCATTATTGGCATAAAATGTTTTATGAAGTCACGCTCAGAGCGCCTTGGCTCTCTTAGCATTCGTTTAAAAATATCTTCACCATTGTTGATGAAATAAAATAGCACATCTGTATTATTAGTGTCATTAATGGGGTTGTGTAAAAGACTTGACATAGGATAATAATCATGTGTAATTGGGTTATCAGGAAGAGGGTAAAACACTACAGGTTTTGTGCGACCCTCAATACTAAAATCTGATGGGAGGTCGACTTTTTTAAAATTGGCATCTTCATTTTGTAGCGCTATTCCATTATCAGCATCATCTTTATAAGTTACGTGTTTCGCTAATCGCAAGTCAAACAGTGTGTTTATTTTTAGTGTGTGATTTAATATTTTTTGATACTCATTTTCAAGTTCTCTTTCCATTCTTTTTTTAGAATTTGCCGTTGTACAAGAAATAACTATCATTGGTGAAATAATTGCAGCAGTAATTAGTGAATATTGTAAAAATTTTTTCATAGCTTTTATCCCATCTTTGTATATATTTTTAAGTAATTTAGCTTACTAGCTAAAAGAAGCATTTGTGTTAGTTTGCATTGTATGCTTTCTTCTAACTATAATTATATAATTTATTACTCTTAAAATAAGGTTAATAGCTAGTTTTAATCAGTAAGAGATGGAATATTTGACTAATATTTGAAATCCTATAGATATTTTTTCTTACTTTCAATTTTTATTTCTAAGAACTATGACTAAGCTCCAGATCTACTTAATTACAAAATTTTGGTTTTATGAAACTTAATAAACATATAGAGCACTTTGGTTATTAGTGCTTTTTTAAAATAATTTAAAACGTTTTTAGTGTAAAAATTGCTAATTTTGTCCCTATATAAAAGGTAGAATTTAATTGTGAATTTTAATTAAAATAAATAAATATAAAACTAATGCGAGGATTACTATAAGCAATAAAAATAAGAAAATCAAGTTTGGTCCAACTTATTGAAAATCATCATTGGTTTGGGGGGAAAGAAATGAACAAAACTTATAAGATAACTAATATTGTTTCGGGGATTTTGATTGCAATTGGATTAGCTCTTTTTGCTTTGATTGCCATATTTTTAGTTGAGAGTTATGCTAGAGATTTTGTTGACAATCGCATTCATCAAGAACGATCAACTTATATCTTTTATGTCTTAATAGTTCCAACTCTTTCGGCCATCGCAATTAACACAGGAATATTTTTACTACTCAAGCAACAAGAAAAGTTAAAGAATTCAAAAGTGGCAAGTGTAATTGCGTTAGTTGTAATGATTTTCTCGATTTTGATTATTTCTTGGTTTTATGTTATTTCGCTTATTGGTGTATCAATATCTAATTATACGTTTACTTATAATGATAAACTTGTCAAAAACGTAATTATGAAAAGAGATATTATTAATGTTTCATTATTTATAGAACATCATACAATAGTATTCTGCGGAACGTTTGTCAATGTTACTTCAATCTTTTGAATAGCAGCAACCTCAACAAATATTTACAAAATTAAACAAGCTAAAAACGGTCTAAAATAAAACTAATCTCTGCTAATATCACAGGCAGAGATTTTTATTGATGTTGAAAAATACAAAATATGAAAGCAATTAATAAACAACAAAATTCCACTAAATTTAACGATATTTTCTGTCATTTTCTTAAATTATGCAAGTCAAAACAATGAAAAAATTTTTTGCCAAATTATAATTTGATTATATACATTAAATTATCTAAGATCTAAGGGGGATTAAAAATGGAAAAGACTTATAAGAGGAACAAGATTGTTTCAGGGATTTTGATTGCAATTGGATTAGCTCTTTTTGCTTTGATAGCCATATTTTTAGTTGAGAGTTATGCTAGAGATTTTATTAGCTACCGTCTTAGTAGTGAGCGATCAACTTATATCTTTTATGCCTTAATAGTTCCGACTCTTTCGGCCATCGCAATTAACACAGGAATATTTTTACTACTCAAGCAACAAGAAAAGTTAAAGAATTCAAAAGTGGCAAGTGTAATTGCGTTAGTTGTAATGATTTGCTCAATTTTGATTATTTCTTGATTTTATGTTACTTCACTTATTGTGGCATCAGTGTATGATTACCACCCACTTAAAAATGCTATAATCGACCCAAATGAAGTACATAAGGAAACTAAAATTCAATTATCATGATTCATATATAACCATGCGATAATATTTTGCGGAACATTTGTCAATGTCACTTCAATCTTTTGAATAGCAGCAACCTCAGCAAATATTTACAGAATTAAACAAGCTAAAAACAGTCTAAAATAAAACTAATCTCTGCTAATATCACAGGCAGAGATTTTTATTGATGTTGATAAATTTAAAATACGAAAGCAATTATAATAAACAACAAATTTGCCTAAATTTAACGATATTTTCTGTCATTTTCTTAAATTATGCTAGTCAAAACAATGAAAAAATTTTTTGCCAAATTATAATTAGATTATATAAGATCTCAAGGGGGATTAAAAATGGAAAAGACTTATAAGAGGAGCAAGATTGTTTCAGGGATTTTGATTGCAATTGGATTAGCTCTTTTTGCTTTGATAGCCATATTTTTAGTTGAGAGTTATGCTAGAGATTTTATTAGCTACCGTCTTAGTAGTGAGCGATCAACTTATATCTTTTATGCCTTAATAGTTCCGAATCTTTCAGCCATCGCAATTAACACAGGAATATTTTTACTACTCAAACAACAAGAAAAGCTAAAGAATTCAAAAGTGGCAAGTGTAATTGCGTTAGTTGTAATGATTTGCTCAATTTTGATTATTTCTTGATTTTATATTAGTTCACTTATTGTAGCGTCAGCATATGATTACCTCCCACTTAAAAATAAAATAATCAACCCAAATGAAGTACATAAGGAAACTGAAATTCAATTATCAGGATTCATATATAACCATGCGATAATATTTTGCGGAACATTTGTCAATGTCACTTCAATCTTTTGAATAGCAGCAACCTCAGCAAATATTCATAGAATTAAACAAACTAAAAACAATCTATAATAAAACAAATCTCTGCTAATATCACAGGCAGAGATTTTTATTGATGTTGAAAAATCTAAAATATGAAAGCAATTATAATAAACAACAAATTTGCCTAAATTTAACGATATTTTCTGTCATTTTCTTAAATTATGCTAGTCAAAACAATGAAAAAATTTTTTGCCAAATTATAATTATATTATATAAGATCTCAAGGGGGATTAAAAATGGAAAAGACTTATAAGAGGAGCAAGATTGTTTCAGGGATTTTGATTGCAATTGGATTAGCTCTTTTTGCTTTGATAGCCATATTTTTAGTTGAGAGTTATGCTAAAGATTTTATTAGCTACCGTCTTAGTAGTGAGCGATCAACTTATATCTTTTATGCCTTAATAGTTCCGACTCTTTCAGCCATCGCAATTAACACAGGAATATTTTTACTACTCAAACAACAAGAAAAGCTAAAGAATTCAAAAGTGGCAAGTGTAATTGCGTTAGTTGTAATGATTTGCTCAATTTTGATTATTTCTTGATTTTATGTTAATTCACTTATTGTAGCATCAGTGTATAATTACTACCCATTTAAAAATGATATAATTAATCCAAATGGAATGCACGAAAAAACCGGGCCTTTAACTTCAGCATTCATATATAACCATGCGATAATATTTTGCGGAACATTTGTCAATGTCACTTCAATCTTTTGAATAGCAGCAACCTCAGCAAATATTCATAGAATTAAACAAGCTAAAAACAAGCTAAAATAAAACTAATCTCTGCTAATAGCACAGGCAGAGATTTTTATTTGCACCCTTATTTCTAGAATACAAAAAAATATTAAAAAGGCAGAATTTCAGCAAATTTAGCAGTATTTTTCCATTATTATTTTAAGTAACATGCGATCTTGTATGATACAAAAATTTTAGATTATACTATCATCGGTATACAATACCGTATTAGCAGGATATATGCCAGATTATACTTGTTTAGTTACATCACTTTTTAGGCACACAGAATCTTATTTGCATCAAATTTTAGATGATTGATTAAAAAATAGCACAAGTACACCAAACGGAAAAAATAAATTTAATTACTTTCTTCTAAATCAAACTACAAATTTATATGAATATAATGATAAAAATGCCAATTTAATAACTTCGATACAAAAGAAATATCTAAATGAGTTGTATAGTAGATACAATAAATTAAGACACCCATTTTCTCACTGGTCGGAAAATTCGGTTGATGCACATGTTATAGTAGATATAAAATAGGCTCGTAATTTAATTTTAGATGGTTTAAAGTTTATAAACGAATATTATTTAATTTTTTAAATGATTTTTAGAAAAGTAATTAAAAGAAAATGAGGAAAATCTAATGAAACTATATTTAATAAATAGTTTAAAAAAACAAGAATTTGATGTCATAATAACACTATTAGATTATAAAACTCAAATATCTAAATACTTAAAAGCCATTAGAGTATCATCTAGTGGAATTAATAAGTTATTAATAGATACCGTATTATGTTCGGGAATGAATGAATATCGTTTTATCGAGGTAACTTTAAATGAGGATGGGACCATTAATTTAAAGAATTATAAATATGTTAAAGTTAGCGATGATATGTTAAAAATCGCAAATAAAATTGTAAAGTGTAGGCTCTTGTTTTTGAAAAATTCTATATTATCGAAGTCACAGATTAAAAAAATTGCTCAAAGCTAACGTATATAACATGTAAATAACAGATAGAAAAGTTACAAACAATTAAAAATGCCTTTATCTCTTGTGGCAAATTGTTAATTAAAAAATATCTTTAGTATGGATAAATTAAAAACATAACCTTGCGATTATGTTCTATATTTATATATTCTAGGATTTATTACTATGCTGTTTTTTCATTGTTAATGTATTCATTAATTTTGTCAAAGATATCACTAAGTTTTTTATCTGGAATATTATTCGTTTTTTCTTGAAGCATTTCCTTCAAATTTTCAATTGTACTTGACCCTTTTAGCAACATATACTCTGACTTATCATTGCTAATATAGGCTAAGATTAGTGAAAGACTTGAAGTAGTTAGTGGCTGTTGATAGTCTTGAATATACTTCTCATATGCTTCAATTAGTTTTGCAGATTTTGCTTCATCATAATCGTTTTCATGGCTTTTAACTTCAATTAAAATTTGATGATCTTTTTTGTAGATGAACATAAAATCCGGATATGAGTTTTTAATACTATTATCTTCAGAGTAATACTCAAAACTCATGCCATTAATTACTGGGTTTTTTGATCATATATCAATATTTTTATATTCTCTAGTTTGATTTAAATAATTAAAAACATTATGAACAAAATTTATTTCTGGTTTACTATCAAAATAGTGTTTATTAGTATCTTTTCTAAGAGTATTTAAATATGCATATTTAAATTTTTCTTCATCGATTTTTAGTTCATTATTTGTGCCAATGTATACATAATGGTTATTTGGCAATGTCTTTGAGAATTTAATTAGATATTCACGTAAATTATTATTTAATGATACATTTTGAATTGATTTTTTATAACATTCGCGAATTTTTGTTAAATAATGTCTTGATAGAATATATCAAAATAGGTAAATTGAAATTTTATTATCTTCATTATTTTTCAAAATAGTAGTAGAAAATCAATTTTGTATTCCATTAACAATTTTTGCTGGAAGAAGATTTGTATTTGCTTTTTTAAAGTTTAAAACATATTTTTCTAGCTGAATAGTGTTAAAAATTTTTTGCTCAATTAATGACCTTTTGCTGCTACTATCGCCATCAAAAATTTCTATCTCTTTGCCAACTAAATAGCCAAACTTTTTGAAATGTGAAATGTAATCATTGCCAAAGTTAAGTATTTGATCTTTAGATAGTTGTCGAAGAATTTCATCCAAAAATCTATCATTATCTGCTGCATTTAGTAGCAGATCTTTATTGATGTTTCCGGTGGCAAAAATTTTATCATGATACTCTTCTCTAAGTCGGAAATTTGCAACTTCTCGTTTATAGCTTGAATTATTTGAATAAACATAATAATCATTAGCCACACTATTACTATCAAAAGCAAATCCAGGATTAGGATTTCTTTTAATTCTACCAATTGTTTGGACACTTAATGTGTCTGATGAAACATTTCGCAGTTGAACTAGCATACAGGCACGAGGAATATTTCAACCCGTTGCTGGTCCAACTTTGAAAATAATGGCATCAATATCCGAATTATCTTTTGAGATGTCTTTTAAACTTTTAATATCTCTCTGCTCTGAATCAATTTTATCGCTGCTAAAATATTTAGCATAAGTAAGTCCATGTCTTTTTAAACAATCAGTGATTTCATTAATTCTATTCTCAAATTCCTCTTCATGATCTTTGCGTTTATCTGATACTTGAATTAGCATTGCTGGATTAATGTTAAATAATCCTGGCTCTACTTCTTTATTGTTATAACATTTGTTTTTTAGACGTTTAAATTGCTTACAGGCTTGTTCTAAAATATCAATATTGTCGATTTCTTCTTCATTTAATTTATCAATACCAACATTGTATTTTAAATTTCGCTTTAGTAGCTGAATGCTATCGGCTTCTAGTTGCTTTTCGGTGATAATAACTTGTTTATTCTCACCCTTTGGAGTAGCAGTCATTTTAATAATAAAATTTGCTGCATTTTGAATATCAGTCTCAAATTTCTGTTCTAATTCATTTAATTTATTTTTTTTATCACCACCATAGTGCGCTTCATCACGGATGTAAACAAGTTTATAACTTTCATTTTTAATTTGATCTAAAAATGCTTTGAGAATTCCATGCTCAGTAAAGATACGATTTTTTCCAAATGAAGATGAGCCAAAGATAATAACCTTTTCATTTTCGGCTACAAATTTAAATTCTCGATCTTTTAAATTTTTATCGCTAACTGATGGTGATTCATATCTTTGAATATTCATGCCACGATTATTCAAATAGACGGCATAGTCACGTAAATTAGATTCCATTTGTTTTGGCAGATCAGCTGAGGAAAGAGTAGCAATAACAAAAATTATTTTTTGATTAGAATTTAGTTCACGATTAAAAGAAATTGCCTTGTCAATAAAATTAGCTAACATGAATGTTTTGCCTGAACCAGTTGGTGCCTTGAATTCAATTATTTTATCTTGACTGCTAGAATAGCTATTGATGAAATATCCAACTAATTCGTTAACAGCATTTGATTGAACACTAGTTAGTTGCATCTTTATTTTCCTCTAATGGTTCAAGTGCTAATAAATCGGCTAATAAATTCTCATCTGAAATATCTCTGCTATTAAGTCCAAAATATAAAGCTGACTTTAAAAATTTTTTTTTAATTTTTTGATTAGTATCATCTATTTGGTCAATGGCGGTATTATATTTGACTAAATTAAAGACATTTAATGAACTATAATATGGTTCATTTTTTTCGGCTCACGGAAAACTTTCACCCTTGCTTCCTTTACCATTGTTAATACGGTAAAGTCTTTCGTAAGTAACATCTTCAGCAATATTATTTTCATTATTTGTTACAAGAGTAAAACTACGACTTCCGCCATCTTCTCGATTTAAGTCCAAAACAGCGTGGCCTGTTGTTCCAGATCCGGCAAAAAAGTCAAGAACACGAGCATTTTTGTTGGGGTGAGATAACATTAATGTCTTTAGTAAATTAATTGGTTTAACAGTTTTAAATTCATCATTTTTATTTAGCGGACTAACTATAATGTCATATAGTAAATCTTTGCCTGTTTTATTATTTAATGTTGGTCCAAATATTAATGACTTAAAAATAAAATCAAAGTTTCTTTTCTTTGTTTTAATGTTATAAAAATCACCATTTTTTTCTATAAATAAATCATTTTTGCATAATTCGATTTTCTCCTTTGATCATCTTCAAACTAATTGCTCACCTTTTTTGTTTTTTCTTGGTCAAATTTCTTTAACAAAATTTTCCTTTTTTATAGTAGATAATTCTAAATTTCCATTTACTTCATAAATATATATCGGAAAAAACAAATTACTTCGAGTTCTTATATTAAATTCAGAGTTAGTGTTTTCCAATAAATTTTGAGAGATAAATTCCCCACTTATATCGTTTAATTTATCATTTTTTCTTTTGTTGTAAACATTTGGCATAGTTGAATTAGCATAATCTTCATTCAAGTCATTAAACATAAATGTTTTATTTTTGTAGACCAAAACATATTCATGAGTTAGTGCGAAATTAGTATTAACTTGTCTTCCCTTTATATTCGAAATAAAGGGAATATTTGCAATAAAATTCTCCTCTCTGAAAATTTCGTCCATTAGTACCTTCAAATAAGCTTGTTCGGTATCATCAATTGAAACAAAAATTACTCCATCGTCTTTTAGGAGTTTTTTAGCCATTATTAGTCGTTCATTCATCATGTTAAGTCAGCCATTACGACTAAATTTATCACGGTAAACAAATTTAGATGCCTTGACTTTTTCTTTATCATCAGCAACAGCATTACCATCCGATTTCGCTGATTCAGTATTATATGGGGGATCAATGTAAATTACATCATAATTATACTCAAGCCCCGCTCTCTCTCTCTCTCTCTCTCTCTCTAGAACTAGTAAATTCTTTAGTGCGTCATAGTTTTCACCAATGATTAGTGTGTTTTCATTTTCATTTTGTTTAAGAATGTTATGAAATGATTTTTTCTCATCATATTCTAAGACAACCACTGATTTTGAATCAGTAGTTGGCGCAATATCAAATTTAAATCCCGTTTTAACTCTTTTCACTAAAAATTGAAAAACATTTTGCAAATCTTTTTCATCTTTAACATTTTGCAAAATTTCTTTACACATTTGCTTTTGATCTTTATTAAAGTCAAAAGAATCAATGCTATCAATTTTTGCAAGATATTCAGCTATTAATTTTTTCATTACTTCCCCTTTTTAAGTTTACTAACTTTAATTATAGCATTATGCAATATTTATCAATTAGTTAATTTGTAACTGTTAGTAGATATACCATACAATTTAAATTATTATTTATGGGGCAATTTAAATAAAAATAATTTTTGATTTTTCTTAAGTTTATTGATTAATTTTTTTTGACAAAATGAATAAATCCTATTTGCAACAATATCTGCTGCCCTAATCAAAAGATTACTACTCGAATTTACATAACTAAGATCTAAGGAATTTAATTTCTCAAATATTGGCTCAAAATATTTATTATATTCATAATTAATAATTCCAATTTTGAACTCTTGCTCTAGACTTTCTCTTAACTCATATTTTCCGTTAGTTGCTGTAGTGTGTTCGTCAACAAAAAAGTGAATGTTTTTCACATCATTAGGTGAAATAATTTTAGTTTTAATTAACTCCTCGAAAGCTTTTTTTATTGCAATTTTATATGCAAAATCTAGATATCTTTGCTTTGATTTTTTGTCATTAAATATTTTACTATTAACCGCCAATTGATCTATCACAACTCCAAATTTGTAGCAATTATTTAATAACTTAAATAATCTTCCTTTTTCATTTTGAGAAAGTATATTAGCTTTTAATTCCTTATTTTTATCATAACCATGCTTAGCTTTTATTTGCCTTTCAGCACCTGAATAAATTCTAGAATATTCATCTCTATTTTTTTTCTCTAAAAAAATTAGACCTCCAAAAACAAAATAATGATTATGTTTTTGGTCAAATACTCCAGATTCATCTGAATAAACAAAAATATCCATTATAAGTCTCCCATAAAAAAAGACCACTTTAGAAGTGGTCTCCCCTTTAGTCGACGACATTACATGTCGCTTAAACGCAAGTTCGATACCAAAGGTAGACAGCAATGTTTTAACAACAACTGTACTTGCATTTTATCATTTTTTTAAATAAATTTTGAAACTTTTTTCAAGAAAATAATTATAAAAACGAGTTCACAACATTTTTTATATTTATTGACCAGAATTTTGATATATATCAATAAACTATAATTTTAATCATGATTAAATAAATACAAACTATGAAAAAATATGTTGCTATTAATTAATTTTTGTCTAATTTTTATCTTATTGCTTTTGATTAATTTTTTTCCTTTGTTTTGGACGCAAAATTAATTCAAAGTGAGTAATTCTGTTAGTTTCCTCATCTTTTTGTTTTTTATATAAGATTAGTTTTTTAATTGTATAGATTGGAATAATAATTAATGGTAAACCCAAACCATAAGCAATTAATGTTGGCTCAAAAGCAAAGTTTTCATAACCGTTGAAAACTAGAGCAATTTTAGGAACAAAGGCCACAAGTAATAAAAACGAAATTGAGAAAATAACTGATAAGTATACTTTTCAGAAAAATAGCGGGTTTAGCAAAATCACTGGTTTTTTTGACATTAAATTAACTGAATTAAAAGCAGCAGTAATACCTAGTACTAGAAATGCTAAAGTTGAACCAGCTTGTAAAATATTTTGCCCATTATTATTTTTTAAAGCATATAAAGCTCCTAAATAATATGCAACTAGTGAAAGAATACCGATCAGTATTCCTTGCCATAGAGTATTAATTCCCATCCCTTTTGCGAATATTGATTCATATTTGGAAATCGGGCGGCGATTCATATAATTCTCTTTTGAATCCTGTAACCCTAAAGCAATAGCAGGAATACCGTGCGTAAATAAATTAATTCAAAGCAATTGGGTTGCTGAAAGAATATATAGCTCTTGGCCTCCCAATGCAGCTTTTCATTGCTCTGATGAAAAAACAGCTTTAAAGATTAACAGACCAAAGAAAACTAAAATAATTTCTGCGATTGATGTTATGAGTAAATTTTGGATAACATTTTTAATTTTTTGATAAATAGTTCTTCCATTATCAACGGCCTGAACAATGGTTGAAAAATTATCATCTGCTAAAATCATATTCGCTGCTTGCTTTGAGGCTTCAGTACCAGTTATTCCCATCGCACAGCCAATATCAGCAGCTTTTAAGGCTGGAGCGTCATTAACTCCATCACCAGTCATTGCTACAACTTGGTCACGTTTTTGTCAAGCACTAACAATCCTCAACTTATCTTCTGGTTTGACGCGAGCATAAACTGAATATTTTTCAATCGTTTTTGTCAATTCTTCATCAGAAATCTTATCTAAATCAGATCCAGTAATAGCGAGGTCTCGATCTTTTGAGTAGATGCCAAGTTCTGTGGCGATTGCCATAGCGGTATTAATACTGTCACCAGTAATCATAATTGGTTTAATGCCGGCAGAAATACATTCTTGAATTGACATTTTTGCTGATTCTCTTGGTGGGTCAACCATAGCCACTAAACCAACAAATGAAAGATTAGATTCAGCAATTTTGGCATCATTAGTTTTTTTGATATCAGCTAATAGCTTATCATCAATTACTTTATAGGCAACCGCTAAAACTCGGTAGGCCTTAGATGATCATAAATTATTTACTTCTAATGCTTTTTCATATTCTTCTTTAGTTAGATTAGTACATAAGCTCAGTAAAATATCTGGTGCACCTTTAGTAATCACAAAATCTTGGCTGTTAATTTTATTAATTGTCGTCATTAATTTGCGATCTGAATCAAAAGGAATTACAAACTGACGAGGATATTTCTTTAGCATCTCTGATTTATATTTATCTTTTGTGTGCTTTTCAAGTTCATAAAGAAAGGAAATTTCGGTTGGATCTCCAGCAATTTTATACTCATTATTATCAACAATCAAATTGGCTTCTGAGCATAATGATCCATATTCAATAATTTTTTGGATAACACTATCATCAATTTTATTTTCAGAGTTAATCTTTTTACCATCATAATAATCAATAATTGACATTTTATTTTGAGTCAGTGTGCCGGTTTTGTCAGAACAAATAATTGCACAGCTGCCTAAAGATTCAACAGCTAATAAATCTTTTACAATTGCTCTCTTTTTTGCCATTTTTTGAACGCCAATTGCCAAAATAATTGATGAAAAGGCAATTAAACCTTCGGGAATGGCCGCTACTGCTAAAGAAATGGCATTAACAATTGATGTGCTTCAAAAGATTGTACTGTTAAAGGAGTTCCCTGAAGCTGCTTGGAAAATAATTTGAACTAATAAACTTAGAACAAATAATCCAAGACCAACATAGCCAAATATTTTACCTAATTTAGTAATTTTTAATTGCAGTGGACTCATTGCTTCTTTTTGATTGTTTACTAAATTAGAAATTCTACCGATTTCAGTTTGTTTCCCAATTTCAGTTACAATAAAATGTGCGGTTCCAGTGGCAACAATTGTTGATGAGTAAACCATAAACTTACGGTCTGCCATCGGTAGTGACATATCGACTTTAGCTGAGTAATCTTTCTGCGATGGTTCACTTTCGCCGGTTAGTGAACTTTCAATAATAGCTAAATTTGAACTGTTTAGCAATATTCCGTCAGCAGGAACAATATCTCCGGATTCCACTAAAACAATATCACCGACTACAACATCAATAGCATCAATAACAATTAGATTGCCATTGCGAATTACTTTTGTTTGAAGGGGACTTAATTTTCTTAGAGCGTCGATGGCTTGTGCACTTTTAATTTCCTGGACGGCACCTACCGCCGAATTCGTGAGCACTACAAGCAGAATAATAGAAGGTTCAATAAATTGAACTAATAGCCGATTATTATTTTCCGATCAATTTCAATTTCCACGAACACCATCAACAATAGCTAAAATATAAGATAGTAGCGATGCTAGTAGCAGAATAATTACTAAAATATCTTTAAATTGGGCAAGGTAAGCAATAAAGGGATTGATTTTCTTTGGAGCAGCTAATTCATTTTTACCAAAGATCTCTTGACGAGAGATTGCTTCTTGAGAACTTAGCCCTTTATGAATATCAGTTTGCAGATATTTTTCTTTGCTAATAATTAAGGGACTTTGATCTTGATTTTTTTTATTTTTGCGAAACATGTTTAACCTTTCGAATAACTTACATGCTTAATTTTACTATAAATCACTTTCAAATAAATAAAAAGAAAACTAGCGCAAAAAGCGCTAGCTCTCATTTTTAAAAATTATCTACGAGCATCAGCGTATGTTTTTAGAACTAAGTCATTTAATTCAACTGATTCTTTTAATAAGGCCATTGTACATGGACATAGGTCTTGTTTTTCACATTCGCAAATATTTCCAGAAAGAATTCTATCGTATTTCATTTTGTTTCTTACAGCAATTAGTTTTTCTATATATGTTGATAAGAACATAATGATTACAAACACAACAAATAGTGCAGATGTTGCAGAGTGTCCAATTAGACTGTCACGTGCTTTAGCAACTTCATCAGCAGCAGCATTTATAGAAATTAATCTTGCTTGTTCTGCGGCACTCAATCCGATTGAAACAAATGGGTCAATCATAATGAATATTAGAACAGTAAGAACAATAATTACAGATGTGTATCCTGCTCAAATTGTATGTTTGTTTTCTTTAACAGCAATAAAATGTTTCTTTCTATTGTGAATTGCTCCAATAACAGCTAAAGCAATAAAGGCAAATGCGAATACTGCCATTCAGTTAGCCATTAAGTCGGCAAAGGTTAATAAGTTATTAATTCTGTGCCCGTAAATTGGGTCATATCCACTACCGATGTATGCGTATGCACCAATTGCTGTAAATATAACCATAAATGGTAATGATAATAAGAAGCAGAATAGCATTCCAACAATAGGATATTTAGAATTTTTTAAATATCTGTATGCTCTTGCTGGAACAAACATTTCTCCTTCTTTAATCAAGTCTTCAACTCATCTTGTCGCTCACATTGTGAAGGCATTTAGAATACCAATAACACCAATTGAAATAAAGATGTTAATTAATCCAAATACTCAACCGGCACTAACGGCTGCTAGTTTGCCTCCATAGTCATAGAAACCACCACTTTTTGCTCCTAATGTCATAGCAGCAGCAATGATCATGTAAATAATAGTCATTGATAGTAGACCAATAACTAGTGCAGCTGGAGTTTTTTCAGGTCTTTTCATTTCTGATTGAATACCAGCACTTACATAAAATCCGTCAAATGCAAAGAAGATTCCACCAATTGAAGCGAATACTGCTAGAAATGGTGTTAATCCTAAGAAGCTAGTTGAACGAGAATTAAATAAATCCGCTGTTGTAATCGGTTTTAAAAATGGTCCATCAGTTTCAACAGTTCTAGTAGCAGCAAAATAGAAACCAATCACAACGATTGCCACTAAGGGGATAAATTTGAAAGCTGTAACTATTCAGTTTTGAATGTTCCCTGCTTTACTGCTTAAACCTGCTGATAGCATCATTCATACTGTTAATGCAAGTCCAATTGCAAAGTAAATTCATGGAGCAGCTGTTGAGCCTCCAAATGTTGTATCTACGTCTTTAAATCCAGAAAGTCCGTCTTGGAATTGAAGAATAACGTAGTAAGGCATAAAGAAGTATGTAAATGGTAAATATAAATAAGTCATAAAGAATTTATTAGCTTTGTAAATATACAAAGTATTAAACGCTTTTGACCAACCAATCATACCTAAGTTGTCATTACGACCAGAGGCTACTTCAACTAATGCTAGAGCTAATGCTATAACAGCAAATCCAGCAATTAATCAAACAGCCAACGATCAAATGATGTTACCAGCAGAATTTTCAAGAACTGATTTAGATCTTAGAAAAATTCCAACACCAATTGACCCACCTAAAACAACAAGAATAGCTGAAAAAAAGCCAATCTTTTTCTTAGGACTAGAAGTAACAACTAATTGTTCTTCGGCCATTGTATTTCCTTTCCTATATTTTAAATCTATATAATAATTCGAAATTTAGATACACCAACATTTAATAAAAAATCTGTCCCTCTAAGATGTATCCATTAATATTATATAATATTGTTTATAATAGATTCTATAATAGAATAGATAAATTTAAAATTAGGAAGATAATGAAAGAAAAAATGAAGAAAATTATACTAGTTGTCGATATGTTGAATGGTTTTTGCAAAAAAGGTGCTCTTTTTGATAAAAATATTGCAAAAATTATTCCCAGAATACAAAATTTTTTAGCAACAAATTCAGATGTTGATAACATCTTTTTTTGCGATGCGCACTCTGAAGATGATTTAGAGATGAAAAACTATCCACTTCATTGCTTAAATGAAAGCTATGAATCAGAAATTGTTGATGAACTAAAACAATATTGCAAAAAAAGAATTAATAAAAATTCTACTAATTCATTTTTCAAAGTTGATAGTGAAATCATTAATAACTATCAAAGTTTTGAAATCGTCGGCTGCTGCACTGATATTTGTATTCTTGAATTAGCATTGACCCTAAGGGCATACTTAAATAATATGAAAATTAATAAAGATGTGATTGTTTATAAAAATCTTGTTGATACCTTTCATAGCAAAAATCATCCTAGATCTAAATTCCATAAATTCGCCTTAAAAATCATGAAAAATGCTGGAATAGTTATTAAGTAATTAAAGCGGCATTTTTTTACCGATAAATTAATGGAAAAATCTTGCAAAAGATGATTTTAACTTCTGAAAATTAATAATAAAAACTCACAAGGCTACTGTGAGTTTGGTATCTAAACTATTATTTTATAGATTATAGATTTTATTAAGACTATAAGAATTCTTTGTAGATCTTTTTATAGACAGTTTTAGTGCTTTGAACTAGAAAAATGTAAATTCCCATAAACATTGCTAGTCAAGCAAAAAAGATTGGTGGTAGTGGTTGTAGTGATAAGTATTGATTAACCTTTGGAATATAAGGCAGAGCCGTAATAATTGCAACAGCAATAAGCGTTGAAATAATAACAGCAGTTGAAGCATTAGATTTAATAAATGGCATTCTATTGGTTCTTAAGAAGTAAATTACAAAGGTTTGTGTTCACATTGATGTGACTAGTCATCCAGCTCAAAATAGTGATTTAAATGTTTTCATATCATTAGCTGATACTATTTGACTTCATTGAGAACCAACAACACTTGGGACAAAAACATAGAATAAAACTACAAACGTTATGACGTCAACAATTGATGAGACTGGACCAAATCATAACATAAATTTAAAAATAGATTTATGCTCTCACTTCCGTGGCTTTTGAATAAATTCTTTGTCAACGTTATCCCATGGCAGTGCCGCGCAGCAGAAATCATAAATTAGGTTTAGAAATACAATCTGAACAGCCACCAGTGGAACAAATGGTAGCAGAATTGAGGCAATTAGGATGCTAAAGGTGTTACCAAAGTTTGAAGACACTGTCATTTTTACATACTTATTAATGTTGGCGTGGGTTTTACGTCCCTCAACAATGCCTGTTGCCAAAACATTTAGATCCTTTTCTAATAAAATGATATTTGCAGACTCTTTAGCAATATCAACGGCAGTGTCAACTGAAATTGATACATCCGCAACTTTCATAGCTGGAGCATCATTAATTCCATCGCCCATGTAACCAACAGTGTGTTTATTTTTTCTTAAAATAGTAATAATACGAGCTTTTTGGTCAGGACTTAACTTTGCAAAAATTTGAGTTTTCTCTACTTCGATAGCTAATTGCTCATCACTCATTTCAGCGATATCTTTTCCTAACAGTATACGATTGTATGGAATTCCTACTTTTGAGCAGACTGCTCGAGTAACTAATGGATTATCCCCAGTTAAAATCTTAACTTCTACTCCTAGATTATGTAATTTTTGAATTGCTAGTTCAGCTGAATCTTTTGGTGGATCTAAAAATGTTAAATAGCCAATTAACGTCATATCAGCTTCGTCTTTAACTGAAATTTTACCAACCGCACTTATTGTAGATTTTTTCGAAGCGATGGCAATTACTCTTAGTCCTTCTTCACCAAATTCTTGGACTTTATTTAAAACTTTTCTGATAATTTTTTTATCAAGTTTCACTACTTTACCATCTAGGTAAATTTTTGTACAAACATTAAGAATCTCTTCAACTGCGCCCTTTGTAATTAGAGTAGTCTTTTCTTCATGGTTTAAATGTTTAACTAACACTGACATTCTTTTTCTTTGAAAATCGAAGGGAACTTCGTCAAGTTTTTCATAATGTAGTTCCAAATTATCAAGCGATTTTTGCTCATCTGCTAAATCAAGCGTTCTTTTAATAATTGATTTATCTAAAAGATTTTTTAGTCCAGTCTGATAATATGAATTTAAAAAAGCATATTTTAAGACATGTGAATCTTCTTTTCCATTAACATCAAGGTGACGTTCAAGGATGACCTCATCTTGTGTTAGCGTTCCGGTTTTATCTGTACATAAAATGTCCATTGAACCAAGATTCTGAATTGAATTTAAACTCTTTACCACAGTTTTAGCTTTTCCCATGGCAATTGCGCCTTTTGATAAACTTGCAGTAACAATCATGGGCAGCATTTCGGGAGTTAGTCCAACGGCAATTGATATGGCAAATAGTAAAGCTTCAATTCATGGTTTTTCAACTGAGGTTTTAGTAAGACCAATAACTAAGAAAACAATTGGAATAATGATTGCCATAATTACTGTTAACATAATTGAAACTTTTTTAATTCCGCGTTCAAAGTTAGTTGGGACTTGTTTTTCATTAACTTTTGAGGCTACTTGACCAATGAAAGTATCATTACCAGTGACAATCACAATCGCTTTAGCAGAACCAGAAATAACATTAGATCCCATGAAAGCTAGATTGTGACGGTCAGTGACATTATCATAGGTAATTTTTTCATCAATCATTGAATACTTTTCAATTGATTCACTTTCACCAGTTAGTGATGATTGCGAAACGAATAAGTCCTTGGCTTGAATAATTCTAACATCTCCCGGAATAATATCGCCAGCCGCTAGGTGAACAATGTCACCAACAACAACTTCATCCATTGGAATTTCTTTTAGAATCCCATTTCTCTCAATTAAACACGTTGTTTCAATAATTTCAATTAGTTTTTGTGCACTAGAAGCACTCTTCTGCTCCTGAATGAAATGAATAATACTGCTAAGAATAACCATAGTCATAATGATAATAACTGTCGCATAATTAACTTCACCCTGTTTAGCAACAATTGGTAGAATAATATCAATAACTAGAGAAATAACAGTCAAGATAATTAAGATAATGTTGAATAAATTAAAAAATGATCTGACTAATCTTCTTCAAACATTATCGGCATTTTTCTTGATAATTTTATTAACTCCATATTTATCGCGATTCTCTTCGACTATTTCATCATTGCTAATACCTTTCAAGCTTGAATTGTATTTATCAAACAATAGTTTTGAATCGGATTTTGAAGCATATACAAGTTCATCATAGATTCTTTTACGTCTTTGCTCTTGTTTATGCATGCGGGTTGTTCTATTCATAAATTCTCCTTTTTTATTATTATCGGAGAGCTAAAAGTTAATTAATGTTAGGGATAACAAATATTGAATTTGTGTCAATAAGTAACTTCGCTCACCATCGTTTTTTTTCATATATTTGCTACCTTTCATTTAATTTTTTTTATAATAGTACAATTTTAACATAATAATTACTATGAATAAAGTTTTTTTTGTTTTGCTTTAGTTAAATTACTTGTATTGTCAATCTCAATAATTTCACCTTCACGAACAAAAATGTATCTTTTAAAATATTTTTTAATTAAGGTTAGATCATGAATATTAACAAGAATCGTTTTGTGATATTGCTTAGAAATACTGCTTAGAATCTCCAAAACATTTGATGCAGTTTGAATATCTAGATTAGATGTGGGTTCATCGGCTAAAATAATTGAAACATCTTGTAATAATAGTTGAGCAATTTGTAGTCTTTGCTTTTGTCCTCCACTTAGTTCGGAAACTTTAGTGAAACACTTTTCAAAAATGCCAAGACGATTTAGAACTTCATAAACTTCAATTTTTTGTTTTTCATCTAAAATTTTCAATAAAGCAAAAACAAAATTTTTATATTTGCTGTAGAAATGTAGAATATTTTCATAAACATTTAAATCTTCAATAACATTTGGCTCTTGTGAAAGAAAACCAATTTTTCTAATTATTCTTTTTCATTGCTTTTTTTTAAGTGAAAAAATATCCTGATTATCAATTAGGATTTGACCGCTTATTAAATGAAGTTGCTTTAAAATACTATTAAAAATTGTTGATTTGCCGGCACCTGATGGACCAATAATGGCCACCATTTCGCCTTCTTCAATACTAAAATTAACACCTTCAAGTGCTCGTTGTTTGGAATTTTTATAGTTAGCGTTAACATCTCTAAACTCAATTTTTGTCATATCAATTAATTATAAAAGAAAAATAATAATAATTAAAAAACATGCTCGAGGGCATGTTTGTTTGAGTGGTTTATTATTTAAAATCTGGTTTGATTTTTAGACCTGCTAGTACTTCTAAAATAGTTTTCTTCATTTCACCTGAATATTCATCAAAAATCTTTTGTTCATCTTCATCTAATCTAATTTTTGGCAGATGTCTGTAACCATTTTTTCCTAAAATAACTGGTAAACCAAAGTAAACTCCGCTATGTTTATACTCTTCAGATAATCTCACTCCTAATGACAGGATAACTTGACGATCATATAAGATTGCTTGACATAAAATTGCTAAGTTTTCACCAATACCAAAGTTAGTGATTCCCTTACCCGAAATAATCTCAAATGCTTCATTTTTAACTTTATCATTTAGATTTTGTAGTCATTTTTGATCAATTGTATTGTTAGCTAACCAGTCTTTTAGTGAACCAAGTCCAATTCTAATCTTTGAAAATGGAATTAAGCAACGAGCACCATGTTCACCAATCACAAATCCGGTAATTGAACTAGCTTTAATGTTAATTTTTTCTGACAAGAATTTTTTCATTCTAGCAGTCTCTAGAATTGTTCCTGAACTAATAACTTTACATGGTTCAAATTTGGTTACTTGTTGATAAATACATGCCATTAAATCAACCGGATTAGAAGCAATAATAGTTATTCCCTTAAACCCAACTTTCTTTAGATTTTCAGCAATTTCCTTAATTAATTTAGCATTGTCGATTAATAATTCAAGTCTGTCTTTTAAAACACCTTCTTTTGGTTTAACTGATGCCGTAATTACAACAATTTGGGCATCTTTTAAATCCTCATAGCTTCCTGCAGTAAAAGTTGAACCATTGTCAACCATTGAACAAGCCGCATCATTTAGATCACGTGCTTGTGCTAAAGCATAATCAGCAAACTTATCAACTAATACATAGTCTGCTTCAATATTTTTATTAAGTGAGGCGTATAGATATGAACTACCTACTAAACCAACACCAATTATTCCTATTTTAGTCATTTTTTGAGCCTCCAGATAACTCAGTAATATTTTTTATCAAATTTATATTATAAGAATCCAAACCTGAGTTTTGAAATGGGTTTAGTTCTCTCAAATAAGCAAACATAATTGATGCTCTATGAATAAATGCCATAATTCATCCAAGTGTATCATCATTAAAATTGTCACTTATTTTTATTAAAATGTGTGGTATTTTATAAATAATAACATGATTTTCTCGCATGCTTTTAGTTATAGTTTTTCCAATACTATTATATGTCAATTTTGATAAATAATTAAGATTATCATTATCATGCTCAGATAAGATTGATACTTCATAATCGTATTGCTGATTTTCAACAACAAGCGATGTATCAAAAGGATTAAAAGGTGAAGAGGTGTGGTTTTCTGAGAATGTATTGTTATCACATCCCTGTAGAGAACTATTTACATAAATACCATTTTTATTTTTTAGACCAGTTTCAGATAAATACATTTTAAATAACCGCGCTAGATCAAGATCAGAATTTGAATAGGCATTAATATTTTCAAAATTATAATTGTTTTTCAAAAGGATTCTTCTTATGACAGCATATTGATAGGCAGGATTTTTCTTTAATGGCATTTTTGAAAAATATTCATTAGCTGCATTAGCGCCATTTAGATATTTATCCAAATTAACACCAACGCAAGCAAGTGGAAGCATAATTGCCGCTGAGTAGCCAAGAAATTTTTCTGTGGTGTTATCTAATAGTACAAAGTGACGGTATTCATTAACTTTAGTTTCTTTAAATAATTTACCATAGTTATTATTAGTGGTAGCAAAAATGTATTTTTTAGCATTAACTGAACCCAAAATTTTATATAACATTGCTTTTAATTCACGGAAGATTAGCAGTGTTTCAAGCGTTTCTCCTTTTTGAGAAATGATATTAATTGCAAAATGTTTATCTGATAAAAAGCTTGTCAGTTTTGCAATATCGCGGGCACTAATGCATTCATTGACAAAGATTACTTTTATTTTTGAATCAGAGCTGCTATCACGTCCAGCAAACTTTATTAATGCTTCCGCTTGTAAACAAACGTGTTGAGGAGCAATTACAACTAAATATTCAATGTGTTCATTAATTAATCATTGTGGGATTTTTTTAATATCAATATAATCGTTTTTTTGAATATTTTTAAAAATGTTAAAACATCCCAAAAATTGATATCCAATAATGTTGTTGGTAGCAATTTTGGCTTTTAGCTCCTCAATTTGGTCGTGATAATTGTTAAGTGATTCTTCTTTGATTGCAAATGAAAAATCGATATTTATTTTGCTACTTGCCATAATTAATTCCTTTATTTGTAAAATCCAAGAGATTTTTGAATTTTGGATCATTTTTTTCAAGTTTAAATGAAAATGGATTTCTTAACATTCGCGGATGAATTCTTTTAAATGAAACGAGATACTCTCCTGTTGGCATAACATCTATAATTTGAACTTCGCGAATTTGCCCGACTTCAAAAAGTAAGTTCAAATTATTAACATAATAGTCACTCACCTCATTAATATTCAAAAAGCATCTAACATTATTTTTTGTCACAAGATTAACGGTATTTTTCCACACCTTAGTTACTTTTGCTCGTATGATTTTTTCAATATCATCATTCATAAAACACCACCTATTACTTTGATATTATAATATCATAATAAATTTATTATTTCACCATTAATATTATAGGAAATAATAGAAGTAAAAATTATTATATAATATAACTATTAGAATAATTGATGCCAATTTACTACTAATTAAAAGTAATTACCAAGGAGAAATTAACACAATGAAAACACTTAAAAAATTATTTATCGTTACAGCACCAATTGCAGTATTTTCTACTGCTTTAATTTCATGTCAAAAAGACATTAGATTTTCAGTTAATAAACCTTGGTTTGGTGAGGAAAAATCAGATTTTTTTAACAAGGTTGTTGAAGAGTATAACAAAGAAAATAAAAGCAGCAATAGTGTCTCAGTAAAATTCGAGCCAAATAATGCTGATATCATTGAAAATATTAAAAAAGGAAGTCAAAATATTGGTATTGTAACATCAACACTATTTAATGATGATAAGAGCAATAAAGATTTTATGACCCCTATCATACAAACATTGACAAGGGCACAAAAGTTTGATCTAAATAATTTTGATGCTAAATATTCAAATGGAGGCCAAGAAGATAGCTTAGTTAAAATTGCTAATGAAGCATACAAATCTTTTGCTGAGAAGCCTTATAAAGATTGAGAAGATGATGAATATGGATGGAATGGAAATATTTATGAAAAATTTTATGGCACTAAAGAGCAGCTTTCTGAATACTACCGTGGCCTCGTAATGATTCAAGGAACAGATGATGAAATTAAAGAAATCAGAGCAGCTTGAGATAGCAAAGACTGAAATAAATTTAGAAATTTCGGAATTGGGCATGGAAAAAGAAATAGCGGATCTAAATGATTTTTACAAGAAGCTCTTTTCAAAAAACATTTTAATTTAGAAAATAATAAATTTGTTTCTTTTGCCCAAGATTTAATTAATAATCAAGATAAATACATTGAAATGCGTTCACGTGATATTGCTCGTGGAGCAAATACAAAATATCATATTGTTTTTGATGAATTAGGGTCATTTGCCTATACATATAATAGTGATAAAAAAACCAATAAAGTTCATGATTACTATACCCCTGAAAAAAGCGATGTTAAAATCGAATTTTTAACTGTAACCGAAGCTTTAAAATACAATATCTTCGTTGTTGATAATAAGACTTTTAGTATAGATCAGCAAAAAATTATGGCAAATGCAATTTTGAATGTTTGAAAACAAGGTAAAGATAACTATGGTCCAACTGTCGGCTTTAATGGCTACAAAATCATTGTCGATTTTCAAAAAGAAGTTATTGAGCCATTTGAAAATTTATTTAAGTAAAATATGGATGATATAACAATAACTAAAAAATGATGACGCGAAGAAATTACTCATCGCAATCAAAAACTCAAGGGCCCGGTTAACATTTTATGAAAAATCTTATTTTTGATTTTTCTAATTGCTTTTTTTATCTTTTCAGTTTACTACATTGGTTTTGGTTTTTCAAATAATGGACTAGTAATTTTAAAAAATAATTTACGTAGTTTTTTTAATGCTAGTTCATTTAGCAAA
Organism: Mycoplasma phocoeninasale; assembly: GCF_012934885.1. GTDB lineage: Bacteria > Bacillota_I > Bacilli_A > Mycoplasmatales > Metamycoplasmataceae > Metamycoplasma > Metamycoplasma phocoeninasale. The sequence continues at coordinate 237,785 of NZ_CP051480.1, forward strand.
CTATTCAATGAAAATTTGTTTATTCTTTCTTTAAGATTTTTGTGGGAGAGTATTAAAATCATTTTTCTTGGCACAGCCCTAGGAATTATTCTTGCGTTTCTCAGTGCATATTTTTCAAATTATAAAATGAATTCAAAATATGTGGTAATTCCCGTCAAAATTACAATCATTTTTTTAAGATTAATTCCGGAAGTTTTTTTTATTTATTTATTCAAAATTAGCTTTGATAAATCCTTAGCAATCATGCTAATTTTCGTTTGATTCACATGAATTTGGGTACACGAATATTTTTCACAAGCAATTGAGAATAGTAACTTTAGTATGTTCTATCATCTAACCAAAAATAAAAGCTCAAAATTCAAGGCGTTTTGAATTGAAATCATGCCGCAAGTTAAGATTAAACTGCTAAACTATATTTTTCTAGCTTTCGAATCAAACCTAAGGTGATCTTCAATTCTATTTGAATTTAGTTTTCTGGGCATTGGTTATTTAATCTATCCCAATACGCGAAATATTGAATATTCAGAACTAATGATTCCATTAATTGTGTTAATTTTATTCCTTTTCTTACTTGAAATTATTAATTTCTCACTAAAAAGGTTCTTTTTAGTTTCAAAAACTCAACCAGTTAATTTAAAAAAATATGCAATTGAACAAAATAGTAAAAAAATTATTATTACTTTGCTAATTATAGCCGCAATTACGATTATTGGTTTTGGTGTTGCGAGTTTAGTAAATGAAAAAGCCTATTTAGGAAGTGGAGCTAGTTACATTAATAATTTCTTTAGACCGAATTGAGAGAATGTTAGTTGAGGATTTAGTGGTGGAGTAGCACATATGATCTTACAACTTGCTGCACTAGCATTTGTTTCACTAGTCTTGATTTATGGCATTGCTTATCTAAAAATGTTTTTTATGACTAAGCAACTATTTGGCAATAAAACATCAATAACTTTTCGATTAACTAATAGCGCCATCCGTGCCATTCCAACAATTAGCTGATTTCTAATAATTTCATCACTCTTTATTAATTCCTATGCACCATTTGTGATTGCTTTTGCAATTCACGGAGCATCATCAATGGCAAGAAATCTCGAAAGTTCAATTCGAAAAATTGATCAAAGTAAAATTGACAATTTAAGAATTCGAGGATATAACAAAATTAAGATTTTCAACAATTTTATTCTTCCGTCAATTAAACTTGATTTTATTACCTTCTTTAGCTTTGAACTCGAAAAGACAATTCGTAATTTTATTACTTATGGACTGTATGGCGCATCACTACTCGGGGAAGCAACACAACTTAGTAGGGTAAAAGAAATTAATGATATTGCGCCATATCTATGAATTGGCTTTATTATCATTGCCCTAATTAATTTAGTTGCTTATTTAATTCGGATTAAATTTAAAAATAATTATCATCATCTTTTTCTGAAAAAACTACTAACATAAAGTAATTAAAAAAAGCATAACATGACAAGATTGTTATGCTAATTTTTTATTTAAAATAGTAATAATTTAAACTGCAGATTGGTGAATATCTAGTTGAATAGCTTCCTGTGATGTCTTAATCCTACTATTAAGATAATTAACAACTTCATCTAAATTACTAACATTGGGCACATTGAAATTCTTAGCAATATTTTTAACATCAATACTTAAAATTCGACTTTTAAATCTTTTCAATATATTCACTGAAGAAATCTCTTTATATTGATAGAATTTTTCTTTTACCATTGAACAAAGTAGAATCCCATTTTCTTTAAAAATAATATTTCGATATTTTGCATCGAGAATCAAGTATAGTGCAAATGCCGTAAATGCTGAAATCACAATCAAAGCAGTTACTGTTAGTCCTAATTCTACATCATATTGAGATGTTAGAAAGCCAAGGTTAAGTCTATATATTATAATCGTATCAATAGTGAAATAAAATGTGATTATTTCTAAAACTACCATTAAAGCGAATATGACATATAAAGGTGTCATCTTTTTCTTTTTTAATACCATAATCCTCCGATCTCCTTAATGATATCATATATCATTACTACAAGATGAGCCAATAATAACTAAACCTAGATAATTTACATTAAACTGCCTAAGTTATTCATAAATTTTTGTGTGCTATGATTTTATTAATTTTGGTGCGCAAATAAAAAAAATATAATTTTTAAAAAATTTTAGATTGAATATTTTAAAAAAATTAAGGCCAAGTACTAGATCTTGGCCTTGAAATTAAGCAATGATTATTTTAACTAAAATAAATTAGCATTTTTCTTTATCTTCACTTAAACATTAAATTTCTATCTTAAAAAAATAAAATAAAAAATTAACTTAGCTAAGGATTTATAATCAGTATTATAAGCACAAAATATATGTCTGCTAATTTTTGCTATTTAATAAAACAAAACTAATTATATGAAATATTGAAATTTAATGTTAAATACCCACAAAAAATACTTTGTTTTCAATTCTAAATTAATTTTTGATTTAAAATATTAATTAAATCGAATTAGACAAATCTTGATTTTGATTAGTTAAATAATAATTATTTTTATTAAATTCAGCATTTTTTTCTAAATCCTTTAATCTTTTTCAACCAACTATTGAAAAAAAGAAAGCAACGGGGAAGAAAATAATTGCAAGCCAAAATCATTTTACCGCACGTCTATCGTAATCAGCGTTTGCGATTTTAAGACCCAAAATGTTGAATCTTAGAGCTATGAAAATTAATATTAAGTGTATGATGAAAACTGCTCCCTGGAAAATAGCAGCAATATTTCTTTTATCATTAATTGAAGCTGCCATTGAAATTATCGCCACAATTCAAACTGTAAAGGTTAAAATTGAAAGAATTCCAAAAAATAAAATCATTTTAGTTATTTTCTTAATAAAGAAATGTTCATACATAATTTGACACCCACTCTCATCTACTAAATTATTGCAATTAGTAATTAATTTTTTATTTTACTAAAAATAAATTATATTAAATTAATTTAGATGCTTTTTTTAGTAAAGGTATAAATTTAAAATACCGCCGTTATTAATAAAGCAACAAAAATAGTTAGAATTTTTTAAGGTACGATAAAAGGCTTAATAAATTACTAATACAAAATTTAAAAAAATTAAAAACTTTTTTAGATATTTTGTCATTATCTTTTAAAAAGATATAGAGTTTTATCTACATTTTTTTAGATCATTTAATTTTTTAGTTATGAATTTCAAGATGCTTTATTGACGAGTGAATAGATTTTATTTTTTAGTTCTAATATTGATGATTTTTTTTAAAAAAAAAAAAAATAAATAAACGATTATTGTTTTTATAATGTCAATTCTCATAAATTATGAATTTTTGTCATTTTTTATCAAAAGTTTTTTATAAATTAAGTATCTCTGTTCATACATTTAGATGATATTATTTGATAATTAACAAGATTATATAATTAATTTTAAAACCGTTAAAATAACTATATTAAAGGCTATTTCTTCTCTTTAATTGAACTTTAATATTTAAAAAAAGCCACAAGTCACTTTTAGCTCTTTGCTTAATTAGATTCTAGTAATTTTAAATTGTGTGAGAGAAATCTATATTCTCATCACGCCAACTTGAATTATCTTAATTATTATTTTTATCAACATCTTCTTTTTAAATACTTTAATCTCGATAAGACAATTTATTGCAAATAATTAGCCAATTAAACAAAGAATAATTTCAATTCAGAAGACAACAAACAGGTGATTTATCTTGAAATTTTTAAGCAATTTTAACAGCGCCGATATTTCGCCATAAATTCACAGAATCAACAAGAAGATAGGGAAATCAAAGTGATACATATATGATATAAAAGTTTTAATGGTTCCATTTTTTATCTAAAAAAATGAAAGCCTATTTTAGCGGGCTTCCATTTCGTATGAGATCATCAATTTTTTGAGATATTTTTAATAAAATATTTATCTTTCATTAATTGTTTGAGAAATTATTTTTCGTAGTTGAATGCTTAATTTTTCAAGGGCTAATTCACCTACGGAATCATTACGCAAAATAATAATTTTTTTAGCAGAAGATTTGGCAATTTTTCATCATTCACTATCTTTTTTAATATCATATTCATCATAGTATTTATGGTATAAATCTAAATATCGATTTTCTAATCTTCTTCGGTCTTTTTCTTTGCCATTTATCGAACTTTGAAGACGTCATTTCTTAATATTCTCTCACGGTGGTAGCATAATTATTAGTAAGTCAATTTTATTTTTTACAGAAAGGAGGAATTTATATTTTTTGAATAGCTTATTTCACAATTTTTTTTTCAGATAAATCGAATTTATTTTCTTTTGCGAGAATATATCCATATAGAAAACTATCTACATATGCCTATCGAGAATATTGATTTCCGCCTTCAAGTTCGGCTTGTTCAAGCATATCTTTTTGAGAACAAAAGAACATTTCCTGTGCTAGGTAAAAATTTTTATTATTAGTTAGGGCTGATGTATAAGGATCATCGCCTTTAAGATAAGGCCTTTCATCGATTAAAGTAATATGATTTTCGTAAATATATTTTTGAATGATCTTGCTTTGTAAAAGGGTACTTTTCCCAGAACATCCAGGACCAGTAATAGCAATAATTTTTTTCAATTTAGATGCTTTAAAAGATTTTATAAAGATGTAAATTGATAAAATCATGTATGAAATATTAATGATAATCAAATTAATATTTAATATTCCAATACCAGCAAAAAACATAATTGAAAGAATATTCTTAGCTTGTCACAATATTCATGATTCAATGAATCCTAAAAACATCATAATGATGGCCACTATTAATATCGTGTTAATCGTTGCAATTAGCACTTTTGAAGCATAAAATTATTAAAGTTTTTAGCAAAAACAACGTTCTTATTTAATATTTGACCATAAAGATTAGTATAAATTTATTTAAAGTTTGTCTAATAATTAACAGAGTTGATAAACAAAAATATGTGTTTTATAACAAAAGTAAAGAATAGACTTTAATTTAATAAAGTTTTTAAAAAATAATTAAATTTTCAATTTTTAACTTATATTAATACGCTTATAATAAAATAATAATAATAATAAAGCAGCAATTAATTAGGGGACTATTGATGAATGATAAACAAACACGAGGCAGAGAAGTTAATATGGATAATATTTTTCAAGATCCTATTAAAACATTCTATGAGCCTTTAGTTATAAATATAAAAGAAAAGTTTAACAAAGTATTTAAAGAAAAAATAATGAATAATTTAACTGAAAAATTATTGGTTGAATATAAGGATAATGAAAATACTATTGATAAATTAAATAAAGAACAAGATATTAGGTATAAAAAAGATAAGGTTTTTTGAAGAGAAAAAACAAATTATTTCATTAAGATTCTTTGTTTTTGCATAATTGGTATATTCTTTTTATGATTTTTCTTAAATAACAGTAAAATCTTGAGAAAATACCGTTGATTTTCTTATGAAACAAAAGTGAGAATCGAAGAATTAAGAGACAGGGACAAAAGTATATTACTTCAAGTGTATTCTCGCTATTCACTTGCTGATATAAAAGATATTATTTTAGAAGAATTTCAAATAAAGAGGGTTCACAATTATCATCCAGAAGAATTAAAAGCATTTACTGATAATTCTAAATTTTTATGTTTTTATTCAGTGAATAAATATGCCATTAGAAATTCCCACTATTATGATTTATTATATTCTGTGTTAGAGTGAAAAGATGTTATTACTGTTGGCTCAGCAGAACCTGTGTTTCATTATAATGAAAGTTTATTGAAGGATAGTACAAATATTTATGGAAATCACATTGAAAAAACACCTTTTGTTACCATTAAAAATGCTACTAGTATAGCAACAAATTATTTACCAAAATTTTCGTTTGTTGAAAATGAGGACAAAACAATGAATCAGGACGAATATAATGAGGCTATAAGAAACGGCGCTATATTGCTAGAAAACCAAGAGTTTTATAAATATTATGGATTTGATTTTAACAATGAAGTTGATACGCTTTCATACTTTGGTACAAATGTGCAAGAAAAATTTATTGCGTATGCTAAATATATGATTTCTAACAATGAAGTAACTTATCCACTAATAAAAACACAGTCCAATATTTACTCATCAAGAGAATATAATAATTCGTTGCTTTTCTATTCAAAGGTTCATGACTGATTACAGTATGAAATCGATCTTGAAAAACGTTGAACAATTGAAGAAATTAATGACAAACTTGTCCTTTTAATTACTGACGTATTAAAGCCAGTGTTTAAATCATTGACTAAGCTATATTTAAATAGATATATTTCTTCTGAAAGTTTTAATGAAGTAGGTAATGACTATATTTCATCATATAAAAATATGAAAAACATAGAGAAAGAAATTGGGGAAAATAATATTTATTGACTAAATAAAATAATCGGAGGAAGATTTTTTTCATTTGTAACGCGAAGGGCTCATCGAAACGCTAATTATCAAATTGTAGGTTCTGATTATATTAATAAAACTATTGAATTAACAATAAAAATGACTTCATTCAATGCTAGTGAAGAATTTGCCCATGTTTACAAAAAGGGTGTTTGTGTAAAAGTTCCGTATATTCGCTACAAGCAATTTTCAGAATTTAAAAAAACTTTTATAAATGATGAGTTTCATTTGTCTGAAATAAATGCTGAAATTTACGCACATAATAATAACAACTCATATGCTATTAGTAATACTGGGAATGAAAATTTAGATTTGCTAATAAGAGAAAATAAGATCACCTTTAATGCTGAAGCAACTAAAAATATTCATGAATTAGAAAAAGCAATAAAGATTATTAGCAAATTTTATTCCAAATTTACAAAACTGCATTATTATTCAAAGTTTTTAGTTGATAATCAAGGGATATCCATCTACATTAACGAGGTTAATGAATCAGATGTTAATTTAGAATTAATAGACAAGATTATAAAAGAAACTATATATGAGTAAAATCTTTATTGAATAGTATAATTGAAAGAGAATTACAAAGGAGAAAAATGTTATTTGATACAAGAAATCAACAACCCAGCGAAGGCGCTAAGCCAAATGTTGATAATACAATAAAGAAACCAGAGCCAACAGGTTTCGAAAAATTTTTATTCGTTTTATTGTTTATTATTACTATTGGTTTTTTCGGAATTAACTATTATCGCAAGAAGAACCTTCTTTTGAGAAGAATAAATGAGATTCAAGAAGCTTCTTCGCTTATTCAAGCCGCTGAAAAGAAAAGAAGAGCAACATTAATTAAACAACTAGATGCCGTAAAAGGTTATGCAAAATTTGAAAATTCAACATTAACTGAAGTTACTAGAATGAGATCAAAACTAATTGAATTAGAGAACGAACATAATGCTTCGGAACTAAAATCACAATTGGATGGCATTCAAAGAAATATTAACTTACAATTTGAAGCATATCCTGATTTAAAAGCAAATCAATTGTTCTTACAATTCAATACCGAAATAGCTTTACAAGAAGATGAAATATATTCAACCATTAGAATTTATAACATGAGAGTAAAATCATTTAATTCAGAAATTTACACATTTTGAACTAACTGCGTTGCAAAAAAGATTGGAGCTTATAATCAACCACTATTCTCTGCCAGTGAACAAGAAAGACAAGATGTCAGTACTTCTTCATTATCAGAAATGAAATTCTAAAACTAACCAACTTCGGTTAGTTTTTTAATAAATTATTATTATCTTCAAGAATGTAACAAACTTTTTTTATAATATTTCCTAAATCTAACTAAAAGTAATACAGTATGATAACAAATTAATTATTGCAGATTGAAAGGTTTATAAAATTATAAAAATTGATTTTTTAAGAGCATATATAAAAAACATTAAGAGCTAAAAATTAATTTCTTTATAAATATATTATTTTTTAGATTTGTTATTTAATGTATTTTTATTTTTTATTTGAGATCAATTATCAATTTACATGTTGCAACATAATGGAAAAGTAATTTATTCCATTTTAAAACTTTTATTTTTCATATATAAAATAAATTAATTTAAATATAAATTTTTATAAAGTTATCTCATTTTTCACTCATTATCTTTGGATTATTTATTTTATTTAAACTTATCAAAAATTTTTAATTTTATACTACTCTTTTATCGCAAGTTTTATGCATCACAGTCATTTCAATGAGATACTTGTAAATATTAGAATAAAGGGTACTACATCAATTTATAATTGTAAATAGTTAATATTAATACTGTTTTGCAACCAATAAACTTGCTACTATTTTTTAATTAATGTAATTAAAAAATGATAAAAATTTATCATCACTTTAAAAAAGTCCAAGCATCTGCCGATGCTGAACTTAAATTTTAATAAGACTTGAATTTAAAAAGTTTAAATTGAGTTCGAAATATTCAATTCACTTTCATAATATTTACGGCCTATATTTGAATTATCTAATTGTTTTTTTACTAATTTCTTCAATCTTAGTCATCCAGGTATTGAAAAAAAGAACGCTATAGGAAAGAATAAAATTGCCATAGAAAATAATATTATTGCTTCCTTATTCTTAAATTCCCTCCCAATTTTAAGTCCTAAAATATTATATTTTACACAGAAAAAAGATGAAAAAATAAGCATCGCGAAAAAGAATCAATATAATATCTTTTTACTTTTGTCAGAAAAACTATATGGTCATGAAATTGTAGGTAATAATATTCAAAAAATTAAAGCAATTATAAATATGATCATCAAGAAAAGGGATAAGCCAAGAATTTTTCTAATTGTCTCTTTAATCTGATACATAATCTAATCTCCTCATATTATTTTTTTGCTGGTAATCCATATAATATTTTTTTAACTTTTTAATTATAAATTATTTTTATGTATATTCTTCAAATCGAAGTTAAATAAAAAAATAACCAAAAGGTTCTTGGTTATTTTTGGTGAATTTTACAAATGGTACGCCCTAGAGGATTCGAACCTCTGACCCAATGGTTAAAAGCCATTTGCTCTACCTTCTGAGCTAAGGGCGCATCTGGTGCCCAGAACTGGACTTGAACCAGCACGGCCATTACAGCCAACGGATTTTAAGTCCGTAGCGTCTACCATTCCGCCACCTGGGCAGGTGTCGCTTTTTAATGCTTTATTATTATAATATTATTTTCAAAATTTATGAAATAAAAAAGATTTTTTTTATAATATTTTTAAGAAATAGCTAGAGTAGCTAAGATCAAGATAGGTCTTTTTTATTAAAAAAATGAGAGTTAAGGGGTTAATTAATGATATTGCTAAGTTTTGCAGAAGAATTAGAAGCGGAGGCTTTTTTGGAAAATAGTCAAATTAAGAAACTTAAAGACTACGATCTAAAGATAAAAAATAACTACCAAAAACTAATTTTGTACCAATATAAAAATAAAAATTTTTTAGTCGCTTTCACCGGCGTGGGAAAAGTTAATGTTGCTATATTTCTAACTCATATTATCAATAGTTTCAAACGAAAAATCAAAGCAATTATAAATTGTGGTCCAGCTGGAGCAGCCTTTAATGGTGAAATTGGTGAAGTCTTTTTGATTAAAAGAACAAACTACTATGATGTTAATCTTACTGCCTTACCAAATTATGAACTAGGACAGCTACCAAGCTTGCCAGTATACTATAGAACTGATTATAAGTTATATAAGCGACTTAACCTTAATGAAGGAAGTTGTGCCACTGCTGATAAATTTGCAACCAAAAACGATGTTGAAATTATTAATAAAAATTTTAGGAGAGATTACTATCTTGTTGATATGGAATGTGCTGCTTATGCCCAAGTGGCAGCTTCATTTAATAAAAAATTTCTTGCAATCAAAGTAATTTCTGATGTCATTAAACACAACAATTCGCTTGAATATCGTGAAGCAAAAAAAATATGAGAAGCAAGTTTAGCTAATACATTAATGAAAATTTTAGAAATGAGAGAGTAAAAATGAAATATATTGATGTTCACACCCATCCCTTTAAAGAATACTATGAAGATCCTTATCAAACAGTTGTTGAATGACATAAAAATAATATGGAAAAATTATTTATTTGTGGAACCTCTCGTGAAGATTCAGTTGAGCTTTTAGATCTTTGTGGCAGAGAAGATTATTTATTTCCAATCATTGGAATTCATCCAACATTAAGTAAAGGAGCTGAAGATGGTGAATTTATCGAAAATATTATTAATAAAGATGTTGTGGCAATTGGAGAAATTGGTTTAGATTATCACTATGATAATAGTCCAAGTAAAGAAATTCAAAAAAGTAGTTTTATTGCCCAACTTGAAATAGCAAAAAAATACAATATTGCCGCTATGCTCCATATTCGTGACGCTCTAGAAGATGCCTATGAAATAATTAGTCAACCGCAATATCAAGATCTGAAGATAATTTTTCATTCATTTAGTGGTGATGAAAATTTTGTAAGAAAATGTTTAGGACATAAGAATTTTTATTTTTCCATTAGTGGTGTGGTGACTTTCAAGAATGCGAAAATTTTACAAGATGCTGTTAAATTAATTCCGATTGATAGACTATTTTGTGAAACTGATACACCTTATTTAGCTCCAACTCCAATGCGAGGCAAGCCTAATATTAGCCCATATGTTATGTACACTTATCAATACATAGCAAATTTAAAAAATATAGGCGAAGAAAAACTAGTTTCACAAATTCAAAATAATGTTAAGAAAGTGTTTAAAATTTAATAATGATTGAAGCAAAAAAATCATTTGGGCAAAATTTCCTAATTAATAAAAAAATACAAAACGCAATTGTTGAAGCAGCTGACATAATTGAAAAGGATGTAATTGAAATTGGTCCAGGGCAAGGAGCACTGACTGATATTTTAGTTCAAAAAGTTAAATCTTTAGTTGCCTATGAACTAGATCCAAGGTTATATGAATATTTAAAGACTAAAAATTATCTTGCTAATATCAAAATTTTAAATCAAGATTTTTTAACTGCTAATTTTAGTGATAACTATACTGATCAAATTAGCATTATCGGAAATATTCCTTACAATATTACCTCACCAATTCTATTTAAAATTTTAGATAACTACTTAATGATAGATTCTGCAACTTTAATGGTTCAAAAGGAAGTTGCACAAAGATTAGTGGCAACTCCCTCTTCAAAAATTTACGGTAAGCTATCAATAACTTTTCAAATTTTTGGTAACATTAAAAAAATCATCGATGTAAACGCAGCACAATTTATTCCAGCACCAAAAGTAGATTCAGCAGTAGTTAAAATTGATTTTATCCACAATAATGATTATATCAATGAGAATAAAGATAAAATCATTGAATTCGTTGCTTTATGCTTTCAATTCAAAAGAAAAACACTAGTAAATAATCTCCTAGGAAGATATTCAAAAGAAAAAATTACTTCATCATTTTCCAAACTAAATTTAAAGTTAAATATTCGTGCAGAAAACCTAAGTAGGAAAAATATCTTAGATTTATTTGCAATTTTAGAGAATAAAAAAATGCCCGTTTAAGGCAAATTAGTTATAGTAAATAATTATGCTACTAATCCGTATTTTTTTAAAGTTCTAGCTGTTTTTGCAGTTACACGAACTCTTTTTTTAGAGCCATTTTCATTTAAAACGGTTACCTTTTGAAGATTAAGATCAAATGTTCTTTTTGAAGTATTTAGAGCATGTGATCTTTTGTTTCCACTTAAAGGTTTTTGGTTGGTTAGTTGATCTCTTCCTGGCATATTCACTCCTTTTCAAGTTTTGTATTTTAAATTAGTATTCTTAATATTTTATATTAAATTTATTGATTTTTATTTTATTTTATTTTTTAGCAACAATTTGATAAACATTATCGTCAACCCAAACAGTATCACCAACTCTGATTTTGGCGTTACGTCCGTCTGGTTGTCTATCATTTATTAAAATTTTGTGAACCTTAATAAAGTATTTGGCCATTCCACCAGTTGGACATAAATCAGCCATCTTTAAAAATTGACTTAACTTAATAAATTCTTGCTCTATTTCAATTTGCATATTAAAATCCTTTTTGTGGTGTTATTAGCTGTAGTACGTCAGGCTTACTATCAGATTTAATTACAATTCTCATTCGGTCCTTAGTTAAAAGAATTCTTAAATCTTCATCATAAACTGATATGGCTTCTTTTAAAAATCGACTATTTAAAGCTAATTTTAAATCATCACCATCATATTTGAAATTCTCTGTTTTTACTTCAGCATTAGCAACTTCATCTCTTGTTGACAAAATTGTCAGAAGATCATGAGTTACATGAAGTTTTATTTTATTGTAATTTTCAGTAATAATAACTGAAGCCTTACTTAAGAGACTACTTAACTCTTTTTTTGATATTTTTATTTCATTTTCAAATTCTTTAGGAACAATTTTAGAAACATCTTGATATACCTGGTCAATTACTTTGGATTGAATAATTGTTCCGTCCATCTCAAATAGAACTTTTTGGTCAGAAATATTCAGTGTTACCTTACCGTTGTATTCGAAGTTCAAAATATCACGAATGTTTTTAGCTAGAATAGAAATATTAAAATCAACATCTTCAGCAATTGCTTTCTTCTCTTCAGCGTAACGGTAGCGGTCAGTGGTTAAAAATTTTAGCATGTGATTTTGTGCCGAGATATTAATACAACATAAAATTAAATTCATTTCGTTAGTTGAAGCCGCAAAAATGACATCTTTAGCCAAAGATTTTAAATCATCTCAGTTGATTGAAATCTTATCGCCATATACTGTGAAATCAATTTCAGGATAATCATATGTTGAATACAAATTCAAGCGATAATTATCATTTTTTGTTGAAATTTCAAGATTTTTTTCATCGGATTTCAAGAGTAGATCACCATCTAAACGCTTGATAATGTTTTTAAAAATTCCTAATTCAACTAAAATAATTCCCGGAGTAATAATTTCGGCATTGATATTGGCTTGAATTTCATGTTTAATACTAATTTCGCCATTAGATCCAATTAGCACAATTTTACTATCTTCTGCCTTAATTAGAATTCCCTTCATTACCGGAATAAAGGGATTAGGATCAATTGCCTTTGCTACTCTTTCAATGGCAGCATCTAAGATTAGTTTGTTTATTTTTAATTCCATGATATTCTCCTTAATTTATATAATCATTCGTAAATTTTCTTTGATTTTTTCAATTGCTAGTTTTAGCGTTGGGTTAATCTTAATATTTTTATCAATTCAATTAATTGAAACAATAACTGTCGAATGTGATTGATTACCTACCATTTTACCAATATCTTTTAGAGTGTGACTAAAATTATTTTTAATTAAGTAAACGGCAATTCTTCGGGCAATTACAATGTTTTCCTTTCTTGAATTGCTAGTAATTTTTTTCTTATCAATTTTATAGTATTTGCTTACCACATCAATAATTCTTTCCGGGGTGATATTTTCTTTGATTTGAGTCACATTATGAAAAATACTTTTCATTGTTCTTAAATCATATGTGAAATAATCATCACCTTCTGAAAATAACTTTATTCGGTTAATAGCCCCCTCAATGCTACGAATTGAGTTAGAGAAATTTCTAGCGATGAAGCGAAGACTTTCATCTTCTCACAACTCAGGATCAATATTATTTTCTTTCAATTTGAACCTCAAAATATTAATTACATCTTCAATATCGGGAACGGCAATCTCTAGTGTTAGACCCCCGTTAAACCTAGTAATAAACCTTTGCTCAAAACCACCCAAATCATTTGGTTTTTTATCGCCACATATTATGATTTGCTTTTGATTAGTGATCATTGTGTTAATAATGTTAAACAAAACATTTAGTGTATTTTCTTTATTGCCATATTGTTGAACATCGTCAAACATCAAACAATCATAATTAGTTAACTCATCAACAATTTTATTTATTTGGGCATGATTTTTAGATTTAAGCTGTTCAACTAATTGTCGAGTAAATAAGTCGGGATTAATGTACAAACATGAGCGATTATTTTTCTTCAATTCATTTCCAATCGCGTGCAATAAATGAGTTTTCCCCAAACCACTAGGTGAATGAATGAAAAGCGGTGAATAAATAATTTTTTGACTTTTGCATATTACCTTTGCGGCTTTAAGCACTATTTGATTAAATTTACCAACCGCATAATTATCGAATGTTAAATTATTTTTAATATCAGTAAAAAGTTTTTTATTTTTTAAAACTTGTTCCTGCTCACCATTAACAACATTTAAAGAATTCAGTTCGCTCAAACTAGTAATAAAAATCGCATTAACTGGCCTTTCATATACATTTCTAATTGCTCTAGCTACATTTGTGCTATGTGCTGATTTGATGTATAAAAATATGCTTTCAGGACATAGTAAATAAACATTATCATCTTGCTCATGAACGATATGAATATTCGACAAAATTTGATTATAAATAAAAGAGTCGCTAGAATTGTTTTTTAATTCATTTTGAAATGATATGTTATTAACTTTAAGATCAGCTTGTAAATCTTTAGATGTTTTCATATTGTAATTATATTTAAAATTTAAATTATTTATACATTTAGCACAATTTTAATTTTTAAGATTCCTAATTGTTGCATGTAAAAAAATACAATTATTTTATTAAAAATAATGGTTAAAAGGCTGTTTTTTAGTTTTTTATTCAAATAAAAATAAAATTTTTATATTAAACACGACGTTAATATCCATAAATGCAACATTAAATTATATAATTATTGCATATGCTTGTATTAAACATATGATAATGGTTTGACCATTAAAATTGAAAGGAATGAGATGACAAAAAAATCTAAAATCGTAATCGGTTCACTGATTGCGGGGGCTGGAGTATTAATTGCTGCGCCTTTAGTTGTTTATGGAATATACTATGGCGTGAGAAATGCCAATACTAAAAAAGCGATTGCGAATTATGATAAAAATGAAGATTTAAAGCGATTTAAGAATGCTGAAGATGAATTCAATAAGAAAAGTCGTGAAATCAACAGTATAAAAAATGAAATTGCTGAAATAAATAAAGAACTTCAAAAAAATAAGGATAATGCTGAACTTAAAAGCAGATTGGAAGCACAAACTAAAAAACTAGAAGAAGCTACTAAATCTGCTACCACAGCTCAACAAGAATTAGACAATGCTGATGATAAGCTACTAGACACTTTACAAAAACTTGTTAGATTTAGTGATGGTAGTGAAAAGATGAAGGAAATTGTTGCTGACTACATCTTAGCCATTAAAAGAGCTGCAGACAGAAGAAAAGAAACTGACCTAAATGGAGTTGACGAATTTTATCCAAGTAAATCCGATTCAGATAAAATTGTTGCTTACTATGACAAATACATTAGCCTACTTGATGGAATAAAATATGATGATTTAACAGTTGTTACTCTAGCATGAAGAGAAGGTGTTAAATATGATTGAGAAATTACAAAAAATAATTACTCTGCTGGTGGAAGATATTTACTAAACTCATTTGATTTTGGACCAGCTTCTTCATATCCAGCTAACTCATTTTATGAAAGTATTAACGGAATTAGCGAAGAGAATGCTCCAAAAGCTCTTAACAATTTAAAAGAAGCTTTGGAAAGAAACATTGTTTTATCTAAAGTTGTTATTAAAAATAACGTTAAAGCAATCTTAGAATCATTATATGCAAGTGATCTAGAAAACTTCTTAAAGGGTAACCAAGAAGAAATATCGGTTCAAGATTTCATTAAAAATTCTTCACAAACACCAAATCTAAAGGCATTTCACGAATGATATGCTACAGAATATTACACAAGATCAGACCATGGTGAAGGTGAAAATCTTCAAACTCTCAAATTGATGAAGAAAAATAAACTAAACGAAATTGAAAATATAATTACTGTCAATGATAATATGGTTTATGGATTAGGATTTACCGAAAAAGATCTTAATGCTAAAAATGTTGGCTTAGTTGGCATTAAAGGAAATGAAGAATCAAATGGTAAAAAACTATATGATGCAATTTTAAAAATGTCAACAACAAGTGATGACAGTGCTGATACAGTATTTCAATCAGGATACCAAACCACAAAAACAGCAACTGCAAATATGACAAAAATTGCTGGTTTAGTTGCTGACTTGATTGCTGGTGAAGGAAAAGCGTGAAGCCCAACATTCAAATATGATGCAAATGGTATTAATGGTTCAAAAATTGAAAATGTAACCCTTCCAGTTAGAGATGCTAATGGAAACATAACTCTAGAAAACTTCAATAAATGATTAAACCAAGAACAATTCTTCTTTGGTCGTGAAGATGAATCATATTACACAAAACAAGTAAAAGACAAACTAAAATCTGATTTGGCTGATGATGTTAAACAGTTAGAAGATTTAGGTTATGGAACTCTAATAAAAAATAATGCATCTGAAAAATATGGTTCAATCACACGTGAACAATTCTTCTACGGAGCGCTTGAAGCATTCAAGGGATATCGTCAATTTATTGAAGAAACAAAGGAACATGGACTATCATTCTTCGGTAAAAACGTTGTTGGTTACAACCCATTTACATATGAATATTCAAGAAGAACTGAAGCTGGTGTAGGAGCCTATAGTGGAGCAAGAGCATCATTCTTCTTCAATGTTGACCCATACTACTCACTGCCTAAATGATCAGTTACATCATTTGCTAACCACGAAGGTATTATGGGACACCACAACCAAATATACTATGCAAAACAATTCTTAGCAAACCAAAATGGTAGAAGTTTAGGGGATATTTTCCACTATACTTCATATGCTGAAGGTTGAGCTTTATTTATGGAATGATTTGGTATTGAATCAGGATGATATGGTACACCAGATTATGCTAGTGAAGATTACTACTCAATTCCAAAAGACTTTACCATTTCAAAAGGAATTACAAGTTTCTTTACTGCTAGAAATGAACAAGATGTAACCCAAGATATGATTGACAAAATCAAAGACCTACATGGTGGTGTATATTGAAAATTAATTGATGAAAAGAATGAAATTACCAATGAAAAAGTAAAAGCACAAAAAGCAATTAAATTAACCAACATGCTTCAATACTTTGGTGCACTAAACGAAGCACAATTACGTAACATGAGACGAGCAGTTGATACAGCATATCACGGCACAGGAATTAATGGACATGACGATCTAAAAGGCGGAGCATCAATTAACGATATTAGAAAATTCTTAAGAGCTAATTCAGCTTTAGGAATCGGTGATATTTACTCAGAATCAAGACGTTACCTAAACCTACCTGGTCAAGCAACATCATACAATGCCGGAAAAGAAAAAATGTTAGCACTTTATGACAAAGTTCGTAAACATTTCAAACTTTCAAGAGAAGAATTTGTACAAAACAAAAAACACATTGAAGTTGATGGAAAAATAATCGAAAATGCTGAACACGGATATATTAAAGAATTACTTGATTACATGCTAATCAATGGTGGTTTACCACTAGACGCTTTAGAAAAGGTTATACAAAAAGCATATAATCTAAAATAATTACAACCCGAAAAGCCAAGCTAAAAAGTTTTGGCTTTTTTTAATTATAAGAAACTTCTAAACTTTACTCCACGTATTTAAAGTAAACAAAAAAATAAATAAAAACACTCCAGTAATGGAATGTTAAATATTTTTTATTGTTAAATTATTTATTTTCAACACTTACTTTTTCTGTTTCGATAATGACTTTATTTTCAAAATTAAGTGATTTAATTGTTTTAAAATCCGATTCTAGTTCGATGAATGCCTCTAGTTTAGCTTCTTTTATCTTAAAAGTAGCCATTTCGTTTTCTTGCAAATATTTATAGATTTTTTTAAAAAATTCGGCAGTTAAATATCCTAAATAGCCTTCTTTTTGATCAAAATAATGAATTGAATCATTGTCATAGTAGTAATATGAAATTGACGTTACTAAATTTTTTATTGAAAGAAAAAATTCTTTTGTTGTCACTTTACTTTTTCTGTCTTCATTATATTTATCAAAGATTTCTTTAAGATCAATCGAATAAATTTTTGATTTTGTCTCTGTGATATTAGTAATGTCATGTCGGTCTAAAATTTTACTAACAATTGAATTAAGTTCAGGGCTAGCGGAAAAAAACTTCAGTTCGTTTTTATATCTAACGCCATGCTCTTGAGATTTAGAATCATTATCCATTTTATTAATGGTTCCTAGATTTGTTGACATAATATCAATTCTATTCCCAGAGTTTTGTGTGAAGATAGCTTCATTATTAGTTTCAGAAAGTTCGACCTTATTAGCATCATCAGGGAAGAATTTGCTGCGTTTAATATTTGCTTTTGAATTTACAGCTAGTGGAATTGCGATAACAGCAACAATTGGAACCAGTATACCTAAAAACATTGCGGTAGTTGCAACAATTTTTTTCTTATTTTTTCTGTTAGGGGCCCCTACTTTTTTAGTTTCTAAATTATTTAAATTCATTTCATTTTTGTTGTCATTTGATTCCATAATAGCCCTTCCCTCTTATCTTACATATTTCTTTCATAGTTCTTTGATGCGATGTAAATTTGCGCCTGCTTTACTACAATCACCGCTAAGAGTCCGATTGCGTAAATAGCAGAGAAAGTGAATCATAATTCGATATTTATAAAAATCGTTAGGCTCTGGCATTTCATAAGCTTTTCAGAACGCTATCTCTGAGGCTGATTTAAGATGAGTATTTTCAAACATATAAGCAATATCTAAAAAACGTGAATTGCGATATGACATTGCTCAGTCAATAATGTATAAATTTAGATTATCAGTGAAAAAAATGTTATCTAAATTTAGATTATTATGACAGTTTGCATCTGGTTTAATTTCTTTTAACCACTTTATAATTTTAGCATACATTGCCTTATCACAGAAATCTTCTTTAAGTACTCTTTTGTCAATATTCTCTAAATATCAACCAACTTTTTTGTCAAGAATATATTCCGGGAAGATATGATCAGAATCATGGTATGTTCGCATTGCCTTAGCCAGAATTTTAATTTGGCGAACATTAATTTCTTGCGTTTGTGGACAATTGAGTCATTTTCAAACCAAAATATTATCATCTTCATAGACATAAGTTGGAACAAAATAAAAATCCTCAATGCTTTTAATACTTAATCGATTGTCAAACTGACTATGGTTTTTTTGAACAATAAAACGGTTAGGACTTAAAAAGTTTTTATTGTTATATTGATTCATTGAAGCACTCATGACATTGTTCGGTACTGAAAGATTGGCATATATTTTTTTATAAACAAATTCATTATAAATTTTAAGCATATAAACATAGTCGTCAAATTTTTGTGTGCTAAGACCAAAAAAATTAATAATTAATTGCTTATTAATCCCTAAAAAATATAAGCAAACTGGGTCAACATAGCGAGAGTTTAGAGTGCTGAATTCAAAATCAATTAATTTAATAAAACCATGTTTATTAACTAAAATATTTTGTCTTTTTAAATTGTTATGGCTTAAAACTAGTTCGTCGTTTTTATATTTTTTAACAAGTTCTAAATATTTTTTATCGCGAATAGGGTATTTTAGTCAATTAAATTTTTCAACTAAAATATTTAAATTTTGAAAATTTTTAACGCAGTGTAGGATTGACCAAGAAATTTTATCATCAATTTTAATCTTAAAGAAATCAACAGCTGAAAATCATTTTCTAATTACAACCCCATTTTTAAAATATAGATAGTCATTAAAATGGGAAACAATTTCCATTTCATTATCGTAACTAATTTTAATGATATTGCGAGGAATTCTAATTTGAACTCATTTATTATCAAGTTTGCCTATATAACTTTTGTTATGAAAATCCTCATAGTAAAAACGAATGATCGAAATTTTTTGTGCTAGGTCAGCGCCGAATTCTTTTTTTAGAATTGAATAAACATCAGAAAATTTCGCATTTTTATGTTTATTCAAATTCAAGTTAATTGGTAGCGGAAATTTTACACTCATAAATTAATATTGATATTTATCCAAATACAACTTCATGTATTTTTCGACCCTTTTTAAATATAAGCTATCATCAAATGGCTTAACCTTGTGCTTATTAATTCATAATACAATTAAAGCATTGACAATAATTCGATGAACTAGCAAATATTTCTCTTCATAATCATCACCATATCCTTCAAAAAAGCTCTGCTCTTGTTGTTCTGAAAGATTACTTGATTCAAGGAAATAGGCTAAGTCAAAGTGAACATCACCCATTGTCGCATATTCTCAATCAGTAATATAAATCTTATTTTTATCAGTCTTAATAAAGTTGAACAACCACAAATCACTATGAACTGGAGCTGAAGTATCAATATTTTTTAAAAATAAATTGATCTTTTTGTAGTATTTGTCAAGAATAGGGATCTTTCTTCCTAGTTGTGATATTTTTTCACGGTAAACTTTAAAGCGGCGAGCAATTTGATTCTCTTTAGCAAATGGTAATTTTGAGTTATGTAGAGTTATTAGCAGTTTGCCAATTTCTCGTAGCTCTTCATTGCTAATCTCCGTCGCTAGTATTGTTTTGCCGTCAATTCATTCGGTAACTAATCTTTCATCGTCTTCAAATATTTTTTTAGGAGCAAAATCTAAATTTGAAATAATCTCGTATGGAGTTTTATGGTTGAAATCATCGTAATGTTTTATTTTAATAAAGGTATTATTTTCATCATCTTTGTAAGTTTTATTAGTAAAACCTTGATTCTTTAGTAGTGTTATCATATTATCTTAGAAGTCAATGTTTGATGCATATTTTGCATTTTCTTGAATAAAATCACGACGTGGTTCAATTTCATCGCCCATTAATGTCTCGAAGGTCATTTCACAGATGGCAACATCATCGATTTGAACCTGAAGCATTTTACGGGTGGCAGGATCCATTGTAGTTTCCCAAAGTTGTTCTGGGTCCATTTCCCCTAACCCTTTGTATCTTTGAATTGAAACATTTCTTTTGTCTTCTAGATTAGCAAGAATTTCATCCCTTTGATTATCATTGTAAGCATATTCGACAATTTTTCCAGTTGATATTTTATATAGTGGTGGCTGAGCGATATATACAAATCCGTATTCAATTAATGGGCGCATATGTGAATAGAAAAATGTTAGTAGTAGTGTTGTGATGTGAGCTCCATCGACGTCGGCATCGGTCATAATAACAATTTTGTGATATTTTAATTTATTGATATTAAAATCTTCACCAATGCCTGTGCCAAGGGCATTAATCATTGTAGCAATTTCTTTATTAGCTAAGACAGTTGAAATGTCATTTTTCTTTGAGTTAATAACTTTTCCCCGTAGTGGCAGAATTGCTTGAATTGCTCGGTCACGTCCCATTTTGGCTGAACCACCAGCTGAGTTACCTTCGACAATAAATAATTCACGTAATTCAGGATTTTTAGAAGAACAGTCTGCTAGTTTTCCTGGAAGTCCACTGATATCCATGTCGTTTTTCTTATTTAAATTCTTTTGCGCTTCTTCGTTGATTCGATTTTTACGGTTTTCTAAACATTTTTCGATATATCTTTTAGCAAATTCAGGATTTTCGGCCATAAATCTTTCAAGTTTAAGTGAAACAATTTTATTAGTTGCAATTCTGGCATCTTTACTTTCTAGTTTAGCTTTAGTTTGACCTTCAAAGATTGGATCGGTGTGCTTAACTGAAATAATTGCATATAGGCCTGGTTTAATGTCATCCCTTGTGAACTTATCAAAATTACCTTTAACTAACTTATTTTCTTCAACATAGTTGTTAAAAATTCTAATTAAAGCATCATATAACCCTTGAACATGAGTTCCACCTTCACTGGTGTTAATATTATTGGCATAAGATAGGATATTTGAAAAATTATCATTATTATATTGCATTACCACCTCAACCATAACATCAGCTGAGTTAGTAATAGTTTTATCTCTAAATGTACCTTCAGCATAAATAAGTTCTGGTACAATCGCTTTTTTAACGTGGCTAATTTGACCAAAGTAATCAATTATTCCACCTTCATAGTAGTAGCTTATTTTATTATCGGCAGCAACGTCGCAAATATTAATACGTAGCCCACGATTTAAAAATGCCATTTGTTTGGAGTGATCTAAAATATTTCCAAACTCAATGTTGTTTTTTTCCATAATGGCATAATCAGGGTGAAATTTAATTCTTGTTCCAGTTTCTTCTAGTGGAACTTCACCAATCACCTCTAGTGGTTTTACTGGATATCCGCCATTAATAAATTTTTGATAGTGAAGTTTACCATCTCTTTTAACTCAAACTTCAAAAACGTCACTTAGAGCATTAACAACTGATGCTCCAACCCCATGAAGTCCTCCAGATACCTTGTAAGTATCACTATCAAATTTTCCTCCAGCATGTAAAACTGTTAGTATTGTTTCAACAGCTGATTTTTTAGTTTTTTCATGAATACCAACCGGCATTCCTCTTCCGTTGTCAATTACTTCAACAACATTATCAGGATATAAATTAATATCAATTGATGTGGCAAAACCCGCCATTGCTTCATCAACTGAGTTATCGACGATTTCCCAGATTAGGTGATGAAGTCCCTTTGATCCAATTGACCCAATATACATTCCAGGTCTTTTTCTAACGGCTTCAAGTCCTTCTAGAACCTGAATATTATCAGCCTCATATTTGTGTACATCTTCTGTTCTACTCATAGACTACCTCACTTTAGTTTGTTATTTAATTTTTTTCATAATTTAAAATCATTTTTAATGCACTATACACGGCAAATATGCACTAATAAATATAATTATATAAGAAAATATGCGCTTTTTTTCTTTGCACAAAAAACCAACCGAAGTTGGTTAGTTTTAGAATTTCATTTCTGATAGTGAAGATGTGTCGACATCTTGTCTTTCTTGTTCACTAGCAGAAAATAATGGTTGGTTATAAGCTCCAATTTTTTTAGCAACGCAATTGGTTCAGAAAGTATAAATTTGTGAGTTAAATGAGTTAACTTTCATATTATAAATTCTAATGGTTGAATATATTTCATCTTCTTGTAAAGCTATTTCAGTATTGAATTGTAAGAACAATTGACTTGCTTTTAAATCAGGGTATGCTTCAAATTGTAAGTTAATATTTCTTTGAATACTATCCAATTGTGCCTTCAATTCAGTAACGTTGTTTTCATTTTCTAATTCAACTAGTTTTGATCTCATTCTAGTAACTTCTGTTAATGTTGAGTTTTCGAATTTTGCATAGCCTTTTACGGCATCTAGTTGTTTAATTAATGTTGCTCTTCTTTTCTTTTCAGCAGCTTGAATAAGTGACGAAGCTTCTTGAATTTCATTGATTTTTCTTAGTAAGTAATTCTTTCTAACATAGTAGCCGATAAGAAAAAAACCAAGAGTAAGAAAAAAGAATAAAACGAATAAGAATTTTTCAAAACCGGTTGGTTCTGGTTTTTTTATTGTATTATCAACATTGGGCTTAAAACCTTCATTAGATTGTGGATTTCTTGTGTCAAATAACATTTTTTTCTCCTTGTACGTTAATAATTATACTATTAAATTGGTTTAAATAATTCCATTTAAAACTTGGTCAATCATTCTTAGTGAAACTTTTGTATCATCTAGATTATTAATGTGAATTGAAATTCCATAGTTATCAATTAAGAATTTGGAATTATTTTTTAGTTCAGGCAGTCTTCTATAAAAACTGTTAATTATTCTAATTGCTTTTTGTAGTTCAACAAAATTGCTAGCCGCTTGAACATTGAAAGTAATGCCATTATTATCATTATCTGGATTTAAATCAGCATTTCCAAGAGCGCTAATGGCGTGGCTATTATTATCATCATAAGCATAAATTTCAGCGCCTTCAGTTGATAGAACAAATTTTTGGTTAGTAAAAGTTTTCTTAAGCTCTGAAAATTTATAGTAACGAACATAAGGCACTTCAACACTGTAACCCTGTTTGAAAACTACATCAATTTCATTATGTGCTTCGAATGATGTTAGCTTAACTATTAGCTCAGTGGTTGAATTGGTAAAATCTGATCCAATAATTTCATAAATTGTATTCCGGTCAGCTCTTTTGGTGATTAACGAGAAAATTCGACCTCCGATAATTTTATTAAGTCAGTAAATTTGATTAATATTTACATCCTTGCTAACTGATTTGATGTCTTTATAAGTCGAGACATAGCGACTACCTAGTTCAGTAAAATTTTCTGAAGCAATATAGTTATTTAAGTAAGCCTTAGTTAATGATTTAAAAGTTGGTTTTAGTAAATAAATCATTTTGCTAATAAGAGCTTCATTAATTTCCTCAATCGTTCATCGATCTTCTAAATTAATTTCATATGGTAGTCAATTGTGAATGCTTGAGAAGAAAAGTAGTGAATTGTCATATTCTCTAGACGAGTAGAGATTAGTATTGATTTTTGAAAGTGGGTATGTACGCTCTCCTTTTGAAAGCATATACTTTTCATATTCAATGAATTTTTCTTGAACACTAGCAGTAAAATAAGTGAACATTTTAACCTTGTCATTAAAATCAAAACCATAGTAGCGGTGAAACTCTGGATTTTCTAAAACAAAGTTTCCCTTTTTTAGTGCCTTATCATATTCTTTTAGTGTCATGACTTTTGAGCTATCTTCAACAAAGGAAAAATCGGGTAAGTAATTTGTGGTAATGCTTGTCGCATTTTTAATCGTTACAAATGGTGTTGGTTCAACATGTTCTGCTGTAATTGTAATTGTTCTGACTGAGTCACCTGATTTATAAGTAACGGTACGATACCCATAGGTAACAATGTTTCTTCATTCAAGAGTTGAATATAGAAGATCATAGTAGTGTGAATTTCGAATATCATATTTATTAACTGCATAGAAGCAGGCAAACTTTGAATTATCTATAAATGTTTTTAACTCTTTTCAGTCATAGTTGTAAATTTTATTAATTTGTAATTCTTTTAGCACGAAGTCTTTAATATCTTGAAGTGAATATCGTGAATATATTTGCACTAGAATTTGGTTATTTCTGTACAATAGTGCAGCAATTTTTTCTTCACGCTCCGAAGCAAATTTATTAAATTCTTTTATAATTTTTTTATTTTTAATTAAATAACTCATAAAAAATAAACCAATAATAACAATACTAAAAGCAATAATGAAGCCGTTAGCAACTTTTCTTGCTGTAATTTTATTTTCTTTTTTATTAGTTAAAATTTCATTTTCTAGTGAATTAACAGTAATCTCATTACGCTTGTATTCTTCGAATAATGCTTTATCAGCTTCATTAGTGATTTTTTCTTTAAACACCTTGTCAAATTTATCTTTAATATTTTCAACAAGTGGTTCATAAAATTTTTGAATCGGATTGCGAAAAATATCATCCATATTGACTTCTATTTTTCGAGTTTGATTATTATCATTTTTAATTTCCATATATCCCCTTTAGATATTATTATAATAAAATAAATAAGACAATTTTTAAAACCGCCTTATTTATTGAGTTTAATTAATTTTAAAGAAATCATCGTCTTCATCCTCCACGATAGACAAACGTGGTTTTTTCTTTCAATTATGTTTTGGCTGCTCTGGATAATTGTTATCATTTTCTAGCTGATTTGAATCACTTGATTTTTGTTCTAAAATCTGATCATCTTCTAGTATATTGCTATCAAGTTCAAAATCTTCATCATCTTGTATTGGTTTAATGTCTTTTTCTTGTTGCTGGCTCTCATCTATGATATCAAACTGAATTTCATGGTCAGCTTCCTCAATTGGATGAATTTCAATTTTGCTTTGTTCTACCAGCTCATGACTTTCAGCTTGAATTGTTTCAGAAACATTATTATCATGATAATCATCTAAATGATTTTTAGCTAGCACTTGATCTTTATTCGAACGATCATCTAGACTATTATCGACATTTTCAAGTGGCTGACTTGCCGAGATAACAAAATCATCGACGTTAGCTTTTTTGGAATTATCTGGCTCACTTTTAGCATTAATTTCGTAGTGGATGTTTTTTGATTTAGCTTCAATTTGTTCTTGTCTATTTTTTTCACGTTTCTTTTTTGACATGCTAAATCTTTGGAGTTTTTTATCACTAACAAAGAAAATAAATATAGACAATGCTAGTATTAGAATTGCCACTGTAAAGCCGATAGCAATACCACTTCGATTACCAGCAAAGCTAAGAATTGCGAAAATAAAAGTTCCAAAAACACCCGGAGTGTATAGATTTGGGAGCGCCGGATCTTTAATTTCAGTTTTGCCTTTAAATAATTCAAATCATTTGGTAAAAATAACATTGAAGGCAGTATGATGATTATATTCTATTCCCTTTAGTTCAATTGTGTAAAAGACCATACTACCAATGGCAATTAACGATATGTATCAAAAAATTAGACGACCGAGACTAAAATTAAAAACCGAAAACTTAAAAGTTTTTTCCAAATTAAAAATCTTGTAAATAGCAACAAATAAAATTAGAGCATAAAAAAGTGGGGCAAACATCCCAAATATTACATTTAGTGTATATGAGTGAATGGTGCTTAACCCTTTAATATTAATATATGAAATAATAGTGAAAAACGTCGTTATTAATATAACAACGGTTCATAAGAAATTTTTATCCCGAGTGGCATAATATGTTTTCTGTTTCTTTGTTTTTTTGATGTGGTTTTGATTTTCACCATTAGTATTATTTAACATAGTTTTCCCTTTATATGTTATCACACAAACTATATTTCATACAAGGTAATTACCACAATTGGTTCTTTATTAATCATTTTTGACGTTTTTCTTTTAATTGTTTTTCGCAATTTTTCTTGAATTTCTTTTAGTTTAATTTCCTGTGGTGTTTTATCAGCAAACTCTTTATAAAACAAATCATTAACGATTTTATTAACAATATCCTTATTTTCTTTGGTTAAAATTCCATATGAAGCAATTTGCAAGTCATTAATCGGTTGTTTTGTTTTAAAATCGATAAGCGAACTAATGGCTAAAACTCCATCCCGTGATAGATTTTCACGCTCATTAATCACCTCATGTGAGATGTCGCCGATGCCAAGACCGTCAATAACAACATCACAAACCAAACGAATGCTATGTTTTTGGCTAACAAGTTCATTATTTACAAATTCAGCAACTTTACCATTTTGTAAAACAAGGCAATCATTTAAATTCATTCCAACTTCACGAGCAACTTCTGTTGCCACGACTAAATAACGGTATAGTCCTTGAATGGGAATAAAGTACTTCGGTTTAAGAATACTCAAAGCATTGCGAATATCTTCTTTGGCAGGATTACATGAATAGTACTGATCTGAGCCTAGTTCAACTAAATTTGGGGTATTTCTTGCAATTTCGTCTAAAGTTAGCGCATAGTTAACTTCAAGGCCGTTGACTGGCGGTGCAATAATAATAACGGCGTCATTATTTTTTAGCTTTAAATATACATCATTATTAGATGCAATACGAATAAATCTAAGATAGAGTCTTTCAATTGCTCCGGTCACTAAAATAACTGCATTTTTTACTTCATTAGCAACTCGGTAGTCAATAAATTCAGGTCATTGTAAATCTGGATTAATTTTTGCGACTAAATTAATTAGCTGTGAGTATGTTCTACCATAAGTGATTACAGGACGGTTATATTTTTTCGCTAAAATTAAAATCTCATGAGCCGTAATCATATCCTCATCATATAAACCGACAATGATTCGGGCATCATCTGGAGTTTCTTTAAATTTATACTCAATTTTTTTAGAGATTCATAACTTATCAATGCTTTTACCTTTGTAGGCACTGAAACCAGAATCCATAATTAGCATCTGAAGTGGCTTATTATTGTCAATGATTTTCTTAATAGCAGAGTAGTTGGTTTTCCCGTAAGGTCCAAGATCGCCATCAACAAAGTTCACCATAAATAAAATATTTCCCTCGTTGTACTCAAAGTTAAATCCAACCTCACCTGGTAACCCCCCAGCTAAATCAAAAGCCGTAACCTTAACATCATTAAATTTCATTGAGTCACGAATTACTTTAATTTCATAATTAGCATTTTCAATGTTATATTTTG
This sequence comes from Mycoplasma phocoeninasale, assembly GCF_012934885.1. GTDB lineage: Bacteria > Bacillota_I > Bacilli_A > Mycoplasmatales > Metamycoplasmataceae > Metamycoplasma > Metamycoplasma phocoeninasale. The sequence continues at coordinate 265,886 of NZ_CP051480.1, forward strand.
AAATTCGATCTAATAAGACAATTTTATTAAAAGCGCTAGTATAAACTTTTAGGTTTTTAATTTTCATTAAAAGCCAAGGAATAGCAGAAAATGTCGAATTGTGCACATCAGTTAAAAATAGTCCAACAATGTCTTTCTGTCTTTTTTCAAGAAACTCATAGTTGCAAATTAGTGTGTCAATTCCATTGTGAGCATTAATTGGTACTTTAGTCCCAGAATTAATAATAAAAATCTTGCCATTAATTTCTAAAATGTAAGCATTTTTACCATTTTCATCTAAACCACCTAAAGCAAAAAAATTTATTTTATTCATAGCTATTCTCCTCCATTATTTTTGTGAAAATGTCATGGTAATATTAACAATTAATAATGCTAATTTTATCAAATTATAAAAAAAATAAGCAATTTGTTAAAAAAGTTATTGACTTGCATTTATGAAATTGAAAATCTATATAATTTTATTGTTATGGAATTAAAAAAATTTATTAGAACAGTTGATGATTTTCCAGAAAAAGGTGTCAAATTTAAGGACATATCATTATTGCTAGCAAATGGAGAAGCACTTCACTACACAATCGATAAAATGGTTGAATTAGCTAAAGATGCTGATATTATTGTTGGCCCTGATGCCCGCGGTTTTTTATTTGGAACCCCAGTAGCGGCAAAGCTATCAAAACCTTTTATTATGGTGAGAAAAAAGGGGAAACTTCCAGGAAAAGTTATTAGCTGCAATTATGGACTTGAATATGGAAAAAACATTTTGGAAATTCAAAGTGGACTAGTCAAGGCTAAACAAAAAGCCGTAATTATTGACGACGTTTTAGCCACCGGCGGTACACTTGAAGCCATTACGAAATTATTAAAAGAACAAGAAGTTGAAATATTAAGAATAATTGTTTTAATGGAATTGGAAGGCTTTGATGCTCGCAGAAGATTACCTTTTGATATCCAAAGTTTAATATATATTGAAAAAGACGGAGAATAAAAATATGAAAACCTACAATTCATATGATGAAGTAGAAGAAAAATACAAATGAGATCTAGAAAGTATTTTAGAGAACAAAAGTTTTGAAGAGCTGGAGAATGAATATTTTCAACTAATAGAAGAAGGCATTTCTATCAAAGACAGCAAATATGATTCACTAGAAAATTATCTAGAGTACCTTAAATTATCAGAGAAGGTTTTAATTCTAAACAACAGAATTAGTAACTACTTATCAAACAAACTAAACACAAACATTGTTGATCCAGAAATAAATATGAAAGTGGCTCAGTTTGAATTAAAATCAGCTGAATATGCTAAAAGAGCTGGTTCAGAAGTTAATCGAATTGCAAAAAATCAAGATAAAATCAAAAAATGATTAACAGACCCTCGTTTAAAAGATGTCAAAAAAGATCTTGAAGCTAGTTTGGAAGAACTAAAATATAAGTTGGATGAAAAAGTTGAAACGTATTTAAATGATACAAGTAGCGGTAATCCTTCACCAGAAGAAATATTTTCAGTATTAACTGATAGTGAAATTGATTTTGGATATGCAATTTCAGCTAAAGGCAAAAAGCATAAAATTACTGAAGCAACAAGAATGTCATTGCTAAAAAGTGATGATGAAATGATTAGAAAGTCAACTTATTTTAATTATCCTAAGGCCTTTCTAAATCATAAGCAATCACTAGCAAAAATGCTATATCAACATTTCAAAGAAGCATCAGTTCAATCACTATACCGCGGTTATGACTCAACACTGCAATCAATTCTATCAGTAGATCACGTTGATGAAAAATTGTTAAAAATAATTTATCAATCAATTCAAAAGAATATGCATATTTTTAGAAAATTTTATAAAGCTAAAGAAAAGTTCTTTTACCAAAAATTTAATAAAAAAATGCAAAAATGAGACAATAATGTTGATTTAATTAAATTAAAAAATCATTACAGCATTGAGGATGCTCAGAATATTCTGCTGCAATCGATAAAGATAATGCCATATGAATACTATGACACAGTAAAAAAAGCGATTGAAGAAAGATGAGTTGATTATGTAAATGTTCCTGCTAAACGCAGTGGGGCATATTCAATTGGTGGATCTTATGGTATTGATAAAAAGTTTATTTTAATGAATTTTGATGGTACCTTACATTCGGTTAACACATTATGCCATGAAATGGGACACTCAATGCATTCATATTTTTCCGATAAATGTCAACATCCTTTTAGAAGTCAATATCCAATCTTTTTAGCAGAAATTGCCTCAATTTTTAATGAGTTATTACTAAATGATTATTTAAATGAAAATGCCAAGAGCGAGGAAGAAAGATTTTATCTGCTAAATCAAAGCATCAATGACTTTATTGGTACAGTCCTAAGACAAGGTGCATGATCAAATTTTGAATTCGATGTTTATAACCGCATTGATGCAAATGAGGCAATCAACACTTATGAAACCCTAGAAGAGATTTATGTAGAAAATGCTAAAAAATATGCAATTGATCCTAAAAAAGTAAAAATTGGTGACCCAACTAATGTTTATGCAGTAATGGTTCCACATTTCTACTACTACTTCTATGTTTATAAATATGCTCTAGGCTACATTGTTGCTAATGTATTTTTCCAAAAGTATAAAACTGAAGGCAAGACAGCATTAGAGAACTATATTGATAAATTTCTAAGTGCTGGTGACCGTAGCTGGCCCGCTGAAATTCTCAAAGATGCTGGCGTTGATATTTATTCAGAGCAAATTTACGATCAAGCATTTGAAATACTAGAAGATAAAGTTAACAAATATATTAAATATGGTAAGAAAATTTTTAGTAAATAAAAAAACTCAAGTTTCGCGCTTGAGATTTTTTTATTATAATTTTGGTTCAATTTTTGCTTTAAAGAATTTAGTTCTTTGGAAGTAGTGAACAAAGATGTGTTGTAGGATAGTTCAAATTCCACCGAAAATTCAGTAAATTTGAAGCCCGGCACTAAATAGCACACCAATTCCAATAAATATTAATGAGATAATATTAAATTTACGTTTTTCTTTTTTCAGTGCTTCTCGTTGGTAGGCATCAGCCCGTAGTGATTTTTTCTTTTTAATGTTAAGAATCTTCGGCATATATTGCGCTAAAGCTTGGACGGCAAGTGAAATAATGATAATTGGTAAATAACTAAATTCCCGATTTGAGAATACCCGACTAATTGATGTTGCTGATAATTGAATTCCATAGATCGTTGCTTGTTTAATTTCAGGCGATGTTGAAATAATTCTGAACACAACAATAAGAATCGGCAAGGTAATAAACATCGTGGCCATTTGACCCCATGGGGAGATCTTCTCTTTTTTGTAAAGCTCACTAATTTCCAATTGTTTACGTTGGTTCATTTGCTTATCATTTTTATATTCAGCATATTTGGCTTCAATTTTAGCTTTCTTTTGGTTAAATTCTTCCATTTTGGCTTGACTGAATAGCGTTTTAAACGAGATTACAAATGTTAGGAATCTAACAATGATAACAATAATAATTAATGCTAAAATGACACTTCATCCAGTAGCTCCTAGGCTTGACATAATGGCATTCATTAAGGCATTAACTGGATATACAAAGATACCATAAAATGGACCTTGTTGTCAATATTCTTTATAAGTTGAAATTGGCTTTTGTGGAACTACTGCACCACTGTTATATAGTTGACTAATTCATCTTTGATCATCGTAATTACCTAATTCAGTAATATTATTTTTGGTAAAGACAGTTTCATTGTCAACTTTATAGGCACTGCTTGAGTATCTTAGTAATTCTAAGTACTGTCTAAATGGAATAATGGATAAACTTGATATTCAGAATAGGTTCATTCCTTCTTCTTCACTCAAGGTATTTTTACCGATTTTGTTAGCAAAAGATTTAATGTATTGATTTCAGTGGCTAACAATTTCCTCTCTGCTTGAGTTTTCAGATGTACCCAGAAGTTCTCTTAGAGTAACTTTTTTATTTATCTTTTGCGAATTATTATTTGGGTCAGCAATTGAAACGTTGTGGTCTAGGTTTTTCTTATTTCAAATGAATAAGGTTTCCTCTAATAGAATTTGAAGTAAGTCTCTTAGTAAGATATCTTGAACAGATGAGCCACCTTCTATGGTTGAAAGTAATTTTCCATATGTAAATTTTTGAAGTGATTTATTATCCAAGGTAGAGCTTCCATTAGCGTCTCGAATTTGATCAAATTCCACACTAGTTGGAATTACGATTTCACTGAAGTTAGAAACTGGATTGTATTTTTTTGTTGCCCCAAATCCACCAGGCTCTCCTAGGTTAATGTAGCTGTAGCGATTATTTCTTTTATAAACAAAGTCAGAATTTTCGCTTATGGCTCCAGTGTCACCATTAATATTAGCTCAATTTTCTTCAAGCGATATATTTGAAGTATAGCGATCGTTTTCCTTAAGTTTTCTTAAAGTTTGAAGTTGTAGAGCAAATGAATTACCTCCATATACTCCAAAACCATCAGGATCACCAGTATTTTTATCTTGTTCTCTAATTTCTTCCAAGGCCTTAGGATCTTTTAAACTTAAATAGTTATTGGCAATAATATTACGCTCATTAACTTTATTTGGTAAGAAAAATGAATTGGTTGCTTCATTGTATCTAAAGGTAATGATGTTTGGTGATATTTTTTCTTTTGAAACATATAATTCTTGTCCAGAGCCAACTTTAGAACTAGATTTAACTGCTAGTGACTGCACGCAACCTACTAAACCAACGGTAATGAAAATAATGATAATAACAATTTTAAGTCATTTTCAAACTTTAGTTCAAACTTGCTTTGGAGCTTTTTCTTTTGGGCCATTACTGCGAAAATCTTGGTAATGCTTACTGAAATCTTTATCTGCCATTAATTATCCTTTCGTATAAATCATATATCTCATTAATTTTTTGGTTTCATTCTAAATTAAAAAATGTTTTTCTAGCAATAATTACTGTTTCATAATTAATTTTACTAATATCCATTTGTCTTAGTATTGATCGAATTTGGTTTTTGAAATGATTTCTTTTAACAGCATTCGCAAATTGTTTTGGAATGGAAATCCCAACTTTGAAAAAATCTGCTTTGTTAAAATAAATAATTAAATTTTTAGAAATGACCTGATGTCGTTTATTAAGAATTTTCTGAAATTCTCAATTCTTTTTAACAATATTTTTTTTATTCATGCGATGTTAAAATAAAAAAGATATCAAACTATTTCTCGTCTGATACTGTTAGTTTATGTCTACCTTTTGCTCTTCTAGCTGCTAAAACTTTTCTTCCGTTTTTAGTTTGCATTCTAGCCATAAAACCATGAACTTTAACGTGTTTACGTTTTTTAGGTTGATAGGTTCGTTTCATAATCTCTCTCCTCACAAGTTTTTTAAATACTAAAACTTAACTTATTTTATCAAATTAAAGAAAAAAATAATTAAATATATCAAAGTTAAAAAATGCTGCTAAGAAAAATAATTATTTATTATCAATAAAATTACAAATTACTTAATGTCATTAAATTATAATATATTAAGTATAAAGGACTTAAACATGAAGAAAAAAATAATTTTAACAATCATTGATGGTCTTGGCATTCGCAAAGAAATTCAAGGTAATGCTTATGCTCAAGCTCATCACCCTACCTTCGATAATTTATTCAAAAATTATCCTAACTCAATAATTGCGGCCTCAGGTGAAGCAGTAGGACTTCCTGAAAATCAGATTGGTAATAGTGAAGTTGGGCATCTAAATATTGGTGCAGGAAGAGTAGTGTATACTGGGCTTTCTTTAATAAATGAAGCAATTAGAAACCACAGTTTTTATGAAAATGAAGTACTAAATCTAGTTATTGATGAAACAAAAAGAGATGATAAAACTTTACACATTATGGGACTTCTAAGCAATGGCGGTGTTCATTCACTAGATCTTCATTTATTTGAAATTCTAAAGCTAGCACACCAAAAACATTTAAAAAAGGTTAGTGTTCACATCTTTGGTGACGGTCGGGATGTTAAGCCGAAATCAATTCAAGGTTCACTTGATAAATTGAGTGAACTGGTGAATGAATATGGCTATAAAATTTCATCAATCTCAGGCCGATTCTATGCAATGGATCGAGACAAAATCTTTGAACGAAACTTACTATCGTATGAAACAATTTTAGGAATTTCAAAAAACAAATTTGACAATATAAATGAATATGTTCAATCACAATATTCACAAGATATTTTAGATGAGTTTTTTATTCCTGCTCAAAGTCGCGGTGGCTGATTTTTAGAAGATGGAGATTCAGTAATTTTCTTTAATTTTAGACCAGATCGAGCAAGACAATTAAGTCATTTAATTATCGGCTCAAAATTATATGATTACAAGCCAACAATATCAAAGAAAATAAAAAACTTTGTCTCACTAATGAAATATGAAGGGATTGATTCAAAAATTGCTTTTGAGGAAATGAAAGTAGTAAAACCGCTGGGAGAGATTCTAGAAACAAACAAAATAACACAACTAAGATTAGCAGAAACGCAAAAATATGCTCATGTAACCTTCTTTTTTGACGGTGGTGTTGATAAGGTCTATAAAAATGAAAATCGAATATTAGTTAATAGTATTAAAGCCGAATCATTTGCTGACTATCCACACATGTCAGCTAAAGAGATTACTGATGAGCTAATTAACAGTATTGATAAAAATGATTTTGTTATTATGAATTATGCCAATCCAGATATGGTTGGACACACAGGTAATCTAAAAGCAACAATTGAAGCAGTAGAATTTCTAGATAAGCAATTTGCAAGAATCTTGGATCTCGTTCAGAAACGAGATGAAATTACCTGATTTATTACCGCCGATCATGGTAATGCTGAAATAACTGAAGACAATTCAGGAAAACCAGCAACAAAACACACAACTAGTCCAGTAATGTTAATCTCAACTGATAAAAATATCAAATTAAACGATGGAAAATTAGCGGACATTGCACCAACAATTTTAGAATACATTGGAATAGAAAAACCTGAAGAAATGACAGGTAAATCACTTTTAAAGTAGTTTTTTAAGTGCAAGCAAATTTTAAAATTACCCTAAAAAATTTATTTATTATTCAAAAATATGTTAAAAAAACAAAAGACTATATAAAATAATATATTATGAATCCAAACTATGTATATATTGACTTTGAAGCAATAACTAACCCATTTGCCCGACTAATAAACATTCCTAGTGGAACACCTTATGCTTATACTCTAGGTTTGCTAGATGATAAAAATACCTTTAAGGTAAAGACTTTTATTATGGATTTTAAAAAACATGCAACTATTAATTCAATGTGAGCAATTATTAGAAAAAGAATTTTACAAGACATTAATAATATTAACCAAAAGCTAAGCATTAAGAATGTGATCTTCATTGGACACAACCCAGTTTTAGAGAACAAATGCATCAAGAAATTATTTCCTGAAAACAAAGTTGAGCCATTGATTCAAAAAACAACAGTATCACTGTCAAAATTAACTGCCAAATTCTTTAATAAAAATTATTTTTCAAAAACAAAAAATGTAATTGAAAGTACTAATGATAATTACCTAAAAAATGCACTAATTGATAAAGATGGGGCGATTGCTTCTTTCCTGGGCTACTGACTTTATGTAAATTCACTAAAAAATTTACGAGCTAATGATAAAAAGAAAAAATTTCTAATCGAATTAAATGAAAAAAATATTTTAAAAGAACTACACAAATATTCATATGATGATGTAGTAAAAATGCTATACGTAGCATCACATCCAAATGACATTGAAAAATGAATTAAGGAACTTTCGAATAAACGCGAATTACTTAAACAAATTAATAATTTAAATTTAGATGAAAAACTAACAGTAAAAGATATAAAAGAAAAAATATGAAACTTATAATGAGGTAAACATGAATTCACTAAAAATTCAAAAAAACATTATAAGGCGTATTTTTCCGCAAAGTAGAGCAGATTGAAAATTATACTTTGCCAAAACAATACCAATTGTTGTTGGAGAGATTTTATTCTGTTTGAATGGATTTTTAGATAACTTCATGGTTACTAGCATTACAGGCGGAATCGACGCCTTGACCTACGCAAATACCTACACCGGTATTTTATATACAATATTCTTTGCTATTCAAGGAATTGCGGCAATGTTTGTTGGACAGTATTATGGAAAAAAAGACTACGATAAAGTAAAACAAATTATGAACCTAAGAATTTGGATGCACTTAGTAGTCGCCTTAGCTTTTTCTATCCCTTCATGAGCTGCCGGTAGGCAGATGATTCAGATCATTGGCAATCAAAACATAAATCAAGAAACACTACAACAAGGCACTAGCTATTTATGATTAATTACAATTTCTTGAATCATTACTGCCTTTAACTTTAACACTAATATGCTTTTAAATGAAACTGGTCATTCAAGATTTGCAATGATTTCAGCTACTTTGACATTGCTTGTTAATGCATCAATTAATGCGATCTTTATTCTTGGACTAAAAAGACCAGCCTACTATGCTGCTGTTGGTTCAATTGTTGGAGCAGTAGTTTGCTTAATGAGTGATGAGTTGCTAACTTATTTCAAAAACAGAAAAATTTTTATTAATTTATTCAAACTATTTCACATCTCTAAAGTTGTGGCAAGACAAATACTAAGAAGAAGTCTAGCCATGCTAATTACAATTGCTGCTATGATTACCATTCCACTAAGAACAGTAATTTGAAGCAAAAGCTTTCCTGATGATATTGTCAATGGTTCAGGAATCGGACAGAGATGAATGCAAATCAATGGTGTTACAATTTTAGGATTAGTTGATAGCCTTTCAACTGTTGCCTCTGCTATTACCAGTGTCTGCTCAAGCAATGTCTCTTACTTTGTCGCTAGTAATTTAGGGGATGATAAATTTGAGGAGGCGGAAAAGCACTCACATGCTCTAAAGGGATTTCATGCAATCTCTGGATTTATTATGTCAACAATAATGTTGTGCATTGTTTTGGCAATTGCTTTCTCTTCGGCAACATCAAAAGGAACAGTTGACGGAGTTTATAATGTGTTTTACAACAAAGAAAACAAAGATTATATTCTCAGTGTATTCAACGAAAGCCCAACTCAAAATCAGGCCTTAATTCAGTATATTAATGCTAATGGTATTCCTAGTCCAAAACAATTTGTGGAATATGATTCATGAGTTCAAAATGCAACTGAAATGACAAAAGCCGTCTTTAGAAAAACATTTCTGCTATGTTGTTTTACCTTTTTAGCCTTTAACCCGATCTGATGCTGATTTTATACATCAGCCGCTCTTCCAAGGGCTGGTGGAAGAAATAACATTGCTTCCTTTACCATGTTAGGGGCACAATGACTTTCATTTGTTTGACTAATTATCATTGGTTTTGCAATTGTTATTCCGCTACGCAATACTTCAAATTCACTTTCTCTAGAATTAGCATACTTTATATTCTATTCAATTGACATTGGTCGTTTAGCCATTTTTGAGATAGTTGCCTGAAAAACTAACTGAAAAAGAAATATTACCAATGAAACTGAAGTGTTAACTAAATAAGAAAAAATCATCGCCACACTGCGATGATTTTTTTATTTGTGATATTTAATGTTTTTTTGAATGGCAAATCCGCGATAGATCTGCTCCACTAACATTACGCGAAATAGTTGATGAGGAAAAGTCATCTCTGAAAAACAAATTCTGTTTTTGAAAAACTCTTCAATTACTCCGTTGCTTCCACCAATGATAAATGTCAAATTATCTTCAATTAAAATTGAAGAAAACTGCTCACTACTCATAGTTTTTCCATGCAGTGATAGATAGATTACTTTCGAGTTTTTAGGAATTTTTTCTAATATTAACTTAGTTTCTTTTTCAATTTTCAAATTAATGTTATCATTAACAACTTCTCTAATCTCAATTAAATTAATTTGACAAAAAAAAGAAATCTTTTTGACATATAAATCATAGAGTGCTTGATATTCTTTAGTTAGCGAACCAACAGCAATAATATTAATTTTCATTTACTATTCGACGATTGTTAATGTGAAAAATTAACATTTGAATATCAGCAGGGTTAATACCACTAATTCTTGAAGCTTGACCAATGGTAGTTGGTTTAATTGTTGTTAGCTTTTGTTTTGCTTCGGTTGCTAAATTTTCAACAAGGTAGTAATCAAGGTTTTCAGGAATTTTTAGTGATTCCAATCTTAACATTTTTTCAGCTGCTGTTTCTTGTTTTTTTAGATAACCAAAAAGTCGAACTTGAATGGTTAACTCTTCAAGATAAGGAAAATTTTTACCAACAATATCAGTTGGATCAACACCAGGATTTGATAGTAATTTTAAATAAGAAATTCCGTTGCTAATTTGGTATTTCTCAGCTAAAAATCCTTTTGAAGATACATATTTATTTTTAAGTTCCTCAATTGTTTTTTGAATAAAGGCATATTTTTCTTTAATAGCATCATATTCTTCTTTCGAAATCATCTTGTTTTGATAAGCATACTCGCTTAATCTTTCATCAACATTGTCATTTCTTAGCAGTAAACGATATTCAGCACGGCTTGTTAGCATACGATATGGTTCGCTTGTTCCCTTAGTAACAATGTCATCAATTAACACGCCTATATATCCATCACTTCGCTTGATTTCCATAACCGGCATTCCATCAAGTTTGTTAGCGGCGTTAATTCCCGCAATTAATCCCTGAGCTGCGGCTTCTTCATAGCCACTTGTGCCATTTGGTTGACCGGCAGAGTAGAAATTAGCAATAATTTTGGATTCTAAAGACTTATATAAATTAATTGGGTTAATAGCATCATATTCAATTGCATAACCATATTTTTGAACACGAGCATGCTCAAGACCAGGGATTGAAGCAATCATTTCATCTTGAACATCTTCTGGCATTGATGTTGAAAGACCATTGATGTACATAATATCACCGCGTGAAGTTTCGGGTTCAAAAAAGATGTGATGAGTTTCTTTATCGGTGAAGCGAACAATTTTATCCTCAACACTTGGACAGTAACGAGGTCCAACGCCTTGAATGATTCCCGAATAAAGTGAACTTTTATCTAAATTTCTTAAAATTATTTCCTTTGTTTTGGCAGTGGTATGAGTTAAATAGCAACAAGTTTGTTCATCTAATTTAATTTGACTTTTTTTCGAAAATGAAAGCTCATTTTTATCCAAAATTTCTTTTTCAACTTTTGAAAAATCAATACTATCAGTATAAATTCGGCAAGGAGTTCCAGTCTTTAGTCTTAATAGTTCAAAACCATATTTTTCCAAGCTTTTTGATAAAGTAGCGTTAGTTTTTTCACCATCAGGGCCATCATATTTTATACTATTGCCACGCAAAATACGTGAGTTCATATAGACGCCAGTTGTCATAATTACTACTTTTGAGAAAATATCACCATGAGCTACACTTTTAACGCCTTGACACACGCCATTTTCAACAATGATGTCATAAACTTCATCCTCTAGTAGTGTGATGTTTGAATTTTTTAAAATATCTTCATAAATTATTTCGCTGTATTTTTCTTTATCAATTTGCGCTCGCAATGACCAAACCGCTGGACCTTTCGAAGTGTTTAGCATTTTAATTTGGATCATTGACTTATCAGCAAAATATGCTTGAACGCCGCCTAGGGCATCAATTTCTCTAGTAATGATTCCTTTAGCAGATCCACCAATTGAAGGATTACATGGAAGCATCGCAATTTTTTTGGTGTTTAAAGTAACAAGGGCAACACTAAAATTTCGCTTTGCTATGGCATAGGCGGCTTCAATTCCAGCATGACCTCCACCAATAACAATTGCATCAAATTTATTATTCATTATTTTAACGATTCCTTATTATTTTTTAATTTCTTCAAGAATTTGTTCAATTTTTTGTGCTTTGGTTTCAACATCATCAATTAAGAAAACAATTTCAGGTAATTTTTTATATTTTCAGCTTTTAGCAACAACCGAACGAATAAATGGTGTCATTGCCACTAATTTCTCTAGATATCTACTTTGGTTTTTAAATAAAGTTACATATATTTTGGCATGTGAGCCATCATTAGATAAAATTACATCATTGATTGCAACATTGGTTACATCAAAATCTTTTAGTTCATAAAAACTATTACCAACTAATTCTAATAATAATTGGGTTTTTCTTTCGTGATTAATCTTGTTCATTATACTAATACATCCTCGTAAAATTTTAATTCGTCATCTAATTCTATTTTATCAAATTCTTTGATATGAGTACCAAAATCAAAGCCTTTTTCCACTACTTTTACATCATTTTTTTCTCTTTTTAGGGAATCAATTTGTCCTTTAAAAATAACCTTATTTCGTCTTATTACTTCAACTTTTGAGAACTCTTTTACTTGTCCTGATGTTACCATACATCCTGCGATCGTTCCAACTTTTGAATAGAAGAACAATTTTATTACTTGGGCGGTACCAATTAATTTCTCTTCATAAACTGGTTCTTTTAATGTGGTAATTAGTGATTCTAATTCTTCAACAATTTTATAAATAATGTTGTGTTGAACTAATTTTATACCTTTTGAGCTTGCTAGTTTTTTCATTTCTGTACTAATGTTATTGTTAAAGACATAAATTCTTGAAAGTGAGGTTTCTGCTAAAAGAATATCCGATTTAGTTAATTCTCCTGCCCTTGCGCTTATAACATTAACTGCTACCTCATCATTTTTAATTTTTTGAATGGTTTGTTTAATGGCTTCTGCTGTTCCTTGAACATCAGTTTTGATAATAACATTGACAGTCTTCATTCCATCATGAAATGAAAAAGTATTTTTTTCGTTTAGTTCTTTTTGCTTATCTAAAAAGCCACGTTGATCAGCTAATTTTTTAGCAAATTTTTCATCGCTTAAAGCAACAAAACGGTCGCCTGATTGTGGGTTTTTATTAAGACCACTAATCACGCAAGGAGTACCTGGAATGGCTTTAGCAATTGGCTTACCATCCATTCCAACTAGGCTACGGATCTTTCCATATTGACTTCCTGCTACAATAAAATCTCTCGGTAGAAGTGTTCCGTTTTGGACAATTACTGTTGAAACTACACCGCGCCCTTTATCAATTTTTGACTCAATAATTGTTCCAATTGGATCACGATTTAGATTTGCTTTTAAATCAAGCATATCAGACTGTAGAAAAATAGCTTCAAGCAAATGATCGATATTATCATTGGTGAAGGCGGAACCATAAATGAATTGATACTGTCCACCTCACTCTTCACATAAAATGTCATGTTCACTTAGTTGACTCTTAATTTTTTCTGGATCAGCTGTTGGTTTATCCATTTTATTAACAAAGATGATAATTGGAACTTTAGCTGCTTTGGCATGCTCGATTGCCTCAATGGTTTGTGGTTTAATTCCATCATCAGCTGCAACAACAATAACAACAATGTCAGTTACCTTTGCTCCACGTGAACGCATTTCAGTAAATGCTTCATGACCTGGTGTATCTAAAAAGGTAATTTTGCGTTTGTTATATTCAACTTGGTAAGCACTAGTGTGTTGAGTGATACCACCAAATTCAGTATCTAAAACATTGCTTTTGCGAATACTATCAATTAAAGTAGTTTTACCATGGTCAACGTGTCCCATAATGGTCACAATTGGCGCACGATTAACTAAATCATTAGGATCATCAATGACAACATCTAATTTGTCAAAAATATTTTGGGCATCGACATTTTCTTCTTTTTTAAAGTCATAGTTGTAATTTAAACAAAGTTCGGCGATTTCCTCTTCGTTTAAGGTACTATTGATTGTTTTAATAATACCGTTTTTAAAATAATAAATTAAAATTTCATTTACAGATTTTCCAATTTTATTGGCAAATTCTGAAACCGTTAATGGTCCAGTAAATTTGAATATCCCGTCTTGTAGTTTCGTCTCCGTACTACTTAAATGTTCTTTTAATGAATCTACATTTGATTTTCTTTTACTATTTTTATTCATTCATTCACCTCTCCCTCTAAGTTATTATAAACTTCTATGTTAATGTTTTGTTTAAAAGCCTTATTCAAGAGCTTTTTTCGAAATAAAATGTTAATTTGATTTTCATCTAGCAAGCAATAAGCTCCGCGACCTGGGAGATTTTTGTGTTTGTCAAAACTAATGATGCCATCTTTGTTTTTGACAAATTTAATTAACAAATTAATATCGTAGATTTTGGCATCTACTATTGATTTGCGACTATATTTTCTATCAGTTTTCATCATCTAAATCACTCAAGTCAATATCATCTAATCCAGCAGCTAAATCATCATCTTTTTTGAAATCCTTCATTTTTGTAGTTGTAATTTTTTCATAATCAGGTTTTTCATTTACAACATTCTCAATTAGATCTGAATAAACATCTTCATCCTTGAATTCATCATCTTCCGAAAAACTTTCTTCGATTTTATTTAGAGTTTCTTCAAGCTCCTCATCAAATTCATTTGAAAACATTTGTTTTTCAAAGATGCCATCATTTTGTTGAGCTTTTTGTCTCATTTCAGCCAAAACCTCATCAAATTCATTAATATCAAATGTATTATCTAACATTCCAGTTGCTGGTCTATTTGATTTCTTTCTAAAGTTAGAATGAAGTCTTTTTCCTGATTCAAGTTGTCTAATTTCCTCTTCAGTAACATTACCATTTTCGATGTTAAAGGCAATATTTTTTTCAATTGCTTGACTTTGGCTTAGAATGTCTAATTTTACCCGAGTTAATTCTGATGCTAAGCTAACATTTTGACCTTTTCTTCCAATTGCTAAAGTATGTTGAGTATTAGGAACAATTACATAATATGAAGGGTACATTGATTTTTTACCATTATCATTTGCGATAACGTCGATAACCTTTGATGGATTCATTGCATTAATAATAAATTCTTTTTGATTATTTGAATATAAAATAACATCAATTTTTTCTCCACCTAATAAGGCAGAAATAGCGTTAATTCTATGTGAGTGATCTCCCATAATGCAACCGATTTCTTGTAAGCCAACTGGGGCTAAGTCAGTTTTTCGAATTGCAACTTTCGATCTTTCTCCGGGAATTCTGGCAATTTTAACAATTTCAATGTAGCCGTTAGCAATTTCAGGAACTTCTTGTTCAAATAGTTTGTTTATTAGTTTAGATTCAACAGAAGAAACAATAACTTGAGCATTTTTGCTCTCTTCTTTTACTTCTTCAATATAAACATCAATAAAATCTCCGGGTCTTAGCTTGTTTGTGATTTTTGCATTAGTACTTGATGGTGGCATGTATGCCGCAGCACCGTCAGATAGTTCGAGAATAATACCACTCTTAGTTAAATAATTAATTTTAGCTTTTGCTATTTCACCAATTTTATTTAAATATTTGGCATAAATCATTTGGTGCTCTAATTCACGTAAATATTGAAAGAAAGCCGATGATATTCTAATGTAATCTTTTTTCTGAAAATCATCAAAATTAATCTCTTCAGAAATGTCATCATTCACTTCAACATTTGGATCAATTTTTTTAGCAATACTAATTGGGACTTCAATGCAGCGGCTAATGTTGTCAATATCATTATGACTTTTTGGATCATCAATAACGGTTTTTTTGTGATTAATAACTTTGAAATTAAGATTTTTTTTATCTAAAATAAATTCTAATTCGGCACTTTCATCATATTCCTCTAAAATAATTTTTGAAATTGCTTTTTTAATTAATTCAAAAACTTTATCTTCATCAATATTTTTAATTTTTGAGAGATTATATATTTCTCTAAAAAAATCTTTTGAATTAAGGTTTGATTCATTCATATTATCTCCTTTTTTGAGTTTAAAATTTGTAGCAGTTTGTCTATTTCTAATTTCAAAAGGGTCAGCCTACTATGGCCAACCCTTTTTAATCAAGCGATTTAAAAATAGTACTCATATTATAAAACAATTTTGCAAGATTGAAAAATAAAAATAAAAAATTATAATTGTTTGCTTATTTTCAAATAATTTTACCTTGAATTCGATTTCGATCTTTATCAATATCAATAATTTTAATTAGTAGATTATCACCAACACTAACAACATCAAGTGGGTGGTTAATACGTTGTCCATCAAATTTTTTCATGTTAGTAATATGAATTAAAACATTTTCTTTTAAACCAATGAAGGCAAATGCGCCAAAATCGGTGACATTTTGAATTTGGCCAATTATCTCTTGTCCCACTTCAATATCATTCATAGTAAGAATCTTATCCGAAACAAGAAAACCGTTTTTGTCATCACGAATGTCTTTTTCGGGAGCAATTAGTGAATCAATGATTAAGTTTACATCATAAATATTAATTCCCAGTGACTTAACAATTTCTTCACGATCAATACTTTCAAGTGCTTTTCTATCAATATTTTGTAGGTCAATTTTTAGATAATCAACAATCCTGTCAGCAAGCTCATAGCTTTCTGGGTGAATATTAGTTTTATCATAAAATTTTTCTGAATCATGGATTCGTAAAAACCCAACTGATTGCTCATATGCTTTTGGTCCTAATCCCTTAACATCTTTAAGTTGATTTCTTGAATTGAACTTTACAATTTCCTTACGATATTCAATAATGTTTTCAGCAATTGAATTAGAAAGCCCAGAAATGTATGACAAAATGTGTTTAGTTGCAGTATTTAGATCAACTCCTACTAGGTTAACAACTTTATTAATTTTATAATCAAGTTCTTGACCTAGACGTTTTTGGTCAACATCGTGTTGATACTGTCCAACTCCAAGTGATTTTGGATCAATTTTAATAAGTTCATTTAATGGGTCTTGGAATCTTCTTCCGATATTAATTGCTGAACGATATTCTAACGTTAGGTCAGGAAATTCTTCTTGAGCAATTTTTGAAGCTGAATAAACTGAAGCCCCAACTTCGCTAACAATAGCAAATTTGATATCTTCATTTGGATATTTGCCGCTGCTTTTACGATGATTTAATAATTTAGCAACAAATTCCTCAGTTTCACGACTTGCTGTTCCATTGCCAATAACAATTAAATCGACTTTATATTTTGTAATAAAGTTATTAACTGTTGACACAGCTTCAAATCATTTTTCTTGACTGTGATTATGTGGATAAATAATTGCCTTATCTATGAAATTACCATTTTCATCAATCATTGCCATTTTACAGCCGTTAGTAAAGGCGGGGTCAATTGCTAAAATTCTTTTATCTTTAGTTGCTGGCCATAGCAGCATTTTTTCAAGATTAGAAGCAAAGATTTTAATTGCATCATCTTCTGCTCTTGTAAATAAATCATTTTTAATTTCACGAATAATTGAAGGTATTAGCAAACGATCTAAAGCGTCAAGAATACACTCTTGAATTAATTTTGCCGTTCTTTTATTTTTAAAGAACATACGATTTAGATTGAAAATCAGGATTTTCTCATTATATGTAATATCGTATGAAGTAACTTTTTTATCCTCAGCTCTTGAAATTGCTAAAATCCGGTGGTTAGGAATTCTAGAAACTTTTTCGTGATAGTCGTAGTATTGCTCAAAGATTTTCTTTTCATCTTCCGCATTTTTTTTCAATTTTGTGACAATAGTTCCAAAATTGTATAATTGTGATTTAACAAATTCTCTTGCTTTGATGTCTTGTGAGACAATTTGTGCAATAATAAATTTGGTTTGTGCCAAAACTTCTTCTTCGGTAGTTAATTTATCATTAAAGTATTTACGGGCTTCATGATACATATTAAATTTATCATCTTCGTTTTCCATAATCATTCTAGCTAGTGGTTCTAATCCCATAGCAATTGCATCAGATGCTTTGGTTTTTTTACCAATTTTGAATGGTTCATAAATATTTTCAACTTCTTGTTTAGTTTCCGAGTTTGTAATTTTGTTTTTGAGTTCATCAGTTAGTAGTTGTTTTTCTTCTAAGATAGCCAGAACATATTCTTTTCGCTTTTCTAGTTCTACATCATATAGATAGAAAGAGCTGATTTTAGCTACTGTATCCTCATCTAATCCCCCCGTAATATTTTTCCGATAACGGGAAATAAATGGAATTGTAGCACCATCTTGCAATAAATTTAAAGTATTTGCTACTTGTGTTTCTGTTAATTTAAGTTTCTTGGCTACATTTTGAATTGAAGTTGCCATATTTCTCCTTATATAGTTTGTTTTATTTATTATATATAAACAAACAATAATATTTCGAATAAAGTTATAAAGTCCGAAATAATAAAAAAAATGCACCACAAATAATGCATTTTAAATTTTTATAGGTATGTTTTAATTTCTTCACAGGCATCAACTAAGGCCTCAGAAATTTTTAATTCTTTTGTCGAATGGCCCGATGCAGCAATAATTCTTAGATCTGAATTTTTCATTTTCTTATGCAATAGATATGCACCAATAGGGCGGCAATCCATATCATAACGTCCATGCACAATAATGGTTTTAATATCCTTAATTTTGTCGGTATTATTTAGAATATAATTACGATCTTCTAAAAAAATGTGATTATAAAAATAATGATTTTCTAGACGTGCTAATTCCAAATTAGCTTTTTTATCAGCTAAGATTTCTTCAATCTCCGGAATTTTGTTTAAAGTAATCAAGCCAAGCTCTCATTTTGCTCAATGATAAGCAGCATTTTCAGCAATTTCTCTATTCTCGGAATTTAAAAGTTCATGATATGCCGCAATAATATTTGATCTCTTTGATTCTTGGCAAAAAGAAACAAATTCTTCATATTCTTGTGGGAAGAAATATGATGCACCGCCTTGATAAAGTCATATATCATCTTCTTCTCTTGCTAAAAAAACACCTCGTAAAATCATCGCAGCAACACGCTCTGGAAAATTAATTGCATAAATTAAACTTAATGCAGAGCCCCATGAGCCACCGAATAAAATGAATTTATCAATATTTAATTTTTCTCTTATTTTTTCAATATCATTAACTAATTGCATAGTGGTATTTTCTTTAATGCAGGCACTTGGAGTACTCTTGCCGCATCCTCTTTGATCAAACAAAATAACACGATAAAACTTCGGATCAAAATATTGGCGACTCGACTCAGAAATCCCTCCGCCTGGCCCTCCGTGAATGAAAAGAATAGGAATTCCGTTGGGATTGCCAACTTCTTCATAGTAAATATCATGAATTTTATCAACTTTTAAATATCCGCTGTTGTACGGCTCAATTGGATCATACAATTTCATAATTTCTCCTTTTAATTTAATCATTATGATTTTGATAACTCAATAATTTTAATTAACATTTGTCAAAAATAACAAAAAAAGCTATTTTAAATTTAACAAGCAAATTAAATTTTAATAAATTTGATTTTATTAGCTTGCATTATTAGGAAATAAATTGAAAAAATAAAAGAAAATATTGAAAAAACCCTAAAAATAGTATATTTTTAAAATTAATTTTTTATTAAGTGTTAAAATGGTAACTAATGAAATTGTAAGTATGTATGAAATTTTTAGTTTGATAAGAAATAGCATATTGACAAATCGCAATTAAAAAAATGCGACAACACAAAAATGTAGTTAATTAACAAAAAAATTAGATTGATTGCTAATTAGATATGCAATATTAAAATGAAACAGCTATAACATCAGATTTTTTGAAATATTGATTAAAAATTTAACATTTTACAAACAGGCTACAATGCTTATTTTAATAACAGAATGGATGAAACAATATGTACACGCAAATTGAAAAAACTATAGAACTAATTGATCAAATGATTGAACAATTCAATAACATGTATGACAAAAACATACAACTAATATTAAAAGGTAGCTATACCTTTGCTAAACAGGGACTAATTAGCAGAATGCCAAATGATCTTGATTTCTGCTTCCCCGATATAAAAAATGATGATAAAAAACAATTTTTAAATTTCATTAAACAACAAGAAAATGTAAAAATTATACTAGAAGATGGCAACCTTTTAACTTTCGAATTAAACGGTATCAAAATTGAATTAGTATCTCTTGAAAAAATTTCTGAACAATTTACTTCAAAAGACACATACAAAAATATTTTAACTTTAAAAACTGAGTTTGGGGTAATTCAAAAGATTTTGATGTTGCAATATGTTTTAAGCGATTGGTATGAACATGATCGTGTTTATAAGGTTAAGAATATTAAAATTGATCTAATTGAAATCTCTGATGCCGATCCAAAAATATGAGAAAAAATAACCACTAAAGTCGCCAAAGATTTCCTATTATCATGTGCTTATAATAGCTTTTTTATCTACCGCCACTACAATTATGATTCATATATAGACTACAAATTTGATTTAGAGAAAATTGAAGAAAATCTTTTTGACACCGAAAACCGTAATATTGTTTTAGAAAAGGCTTTTGTTTTTTTGAAAACTATTAACAAAATTAGAAATTTAAAATTGCTATACAAAATTTTTGACTTAGTATTAAGATCAAATCAAATCCTAGATGTTAAAAGCAAAAAACTAAATAGTCTTGAAGAAACTTATAACTATGAGGATGACGTAATTGATGAACCAACACGTTCACACAAAATCCAATTATTTAGAAGTGATGTTGGGCTATTAAAATACACTAATAAAAGTGATAATCTTTTCATTTGCAATATTAAAGAAGATAGCCAACTTTCAAAAAATAATAATAAGATTATGTGAAATATTTTTAATCAAGATTATTTTAAATTATCTTTTGGAAACTTAAAATCGAAATCAGTAAACAAAACCAAAAAATTCGGTATTGATAAATACTATGATTCAATGATTGCGATGCTAACAACTTTCGCTGACCGTTATTTAGAAAACAATAAAATGAATGTTTACTATTTATTTGATGAAGAAAGTTCATATGAAGATATTATGCAAAACTATCAATTAATATTTAGCCCTAAAATTGACGAACACAATAGTTGAGATAAGGAAAACATTATTATAAAATTACCTAAAAATGTTGAAGATACTCATAAAGAAACAATCACCAAATTTAAGGCTCTAGTGAAAAAATTCAAACTACCTGTTAAATTTATTTACCTAAATGATGTTAGGGCAGAGGATCAAAACAAAATCGATTTAATCTTACCGGTTGAAAGAAAAAACTACAAAGTTCTAACCAAGAACCTGTACTACATGCTATTTTTAATTGAAATAATCAATGAAAAAGGCATCTAAAACTCAAAATCGTTTGTCAGTAAAAGGCAAGTGATTTTTTTAATTAAATAAAAAGTTTAAGCGTTTTTGCTTAAACCCTTCATTTAATCATCATCACTAATCAGTTGCTGTAGATGAGTAACTAGTTTGCACTCTTCTTGCTCCATTTGATTTTTAAAATCAGCAAATGAATCGCATTTTGGAATAAAAAAGTTATAAGTATAAAGCGACCCTCCTAAACCTTTTAGTTCGCCAATTTTTTCTATGCCGATGTTTTGAAGATTTGGTTTGATAAAATAAGCACTTAGCGATCCTAGGCGTTCTTCATCACCTAACACATGTAAATAAGAAATTAATTGGTAGTAGTCATCTCGTTTGCTAATTGTTTCTTTATACTTGGTATCAATTGGAATTCGGTTATCCAAGATAAAATCTGGATAAATTTTGCGTTTGCCACTTAACATTTGATTTTTGCTATCTTTATTAAATAGGTAAATTCATGACTCTTTGTATTTTAGATGCCTTAAAACATTAGCAGTTATTGTGGCAATGTAATTCTCTCATAAAATTGCAATATCAATTATGATGCCATTTATTTTCCGTTTTGCTAATCCATAACTTGTTTTTTTATTATTCAAAATGTGAATGCATAATTCCTGCAAATCAGCATATTCAACAAAAAATCTGTGCTTTAATTTATTTTTGATGTTTTTATTCAAAATTAAATTTAAGTCTTTGGCAGAATAATTTGGAGTGATTGTTTTAATTAAATTAATATTTTTGATGTTTTCTAAATTGTTAGTTAAGATTGATTTGTTATTGGTTTTTTGAATTTTTTCAATAGTGTGTCTAATTAACATATTGAGATCATTCTCATAGCTGAAATCTCTGGTTTGATATGCTATCTTACCATTAAAGGGTAAATTAGTTTTAATGTGTTCAACAAAATTAATTGTCCCTCGAAAACTATGGTCATTATAGTTATTAGCAATATATTTTTTATACAATCCCTTTTTTAGGGCCTGATTTAAAAAATATGGAAACAAAAAGACCAATATGTTGTAATATTCATAATTTACATCACTACTTATCATTTGATTATTAACGCTATACTTCATATTTTTTAGAATTAAATAATGTAAAAAATAGTCATCATTATCTTCAGAACTAAATCTAGAGTTAATATTTATTTTTGTTTCATTATCCGCTAATCAACCAACAATGTTCCCAGTTCGAGCTTTATCATCAACGATATGAAAAATAAATTTCTTATCGTTTTCTTTAGTGTCTATGTCCCCTGGAAAAATAATGAAGTTTTCACTCTCTTTTAAGTGTTTTAAGGTTTTATTTGCTATTCTTTTGAACAAATTAGATTGAAGAAAATTAAAATGTTCAGATTTCTTAATTTCGCGATTATCTCTTAATTTTTTCATAACATTTATTTGCTCTAAGTTTATTCATTATCTTCCAAAAATATCTTCTCAACCTCTTCAATATCACTAGTAATTAATGAACACTCTTTTAAAAGAGGCTTAATTTTTAAATTTCATAGTTCTTCTTTGCTTTCATTTCCGCTATCCAAGCCTAGAAAATAACTAGCTCCTAGTTTATACTCTTCTGACAATTTTTCTTCAATTTTATTATTAACAGTTGTCATGAAATTAATTATTTCATCAGATTTTAACATTCATTTTGCTGATGTTTCGGCATCAATATTAATAAAGGCAAATCTACGACGCATAGCTATATCTAGTGTTTCAATAGAACGATCTACTTCATTCATCGTTCCGATAATATAAACATTTTCCGGAATATAAAACTTTTCACCACTAAGATATGAATACTGTGAATCAATAGCTCAATGTTCACCACGATAATCCTTTTCAATTAAGAAAAATAATTCACCAAAGATTTTAGAAATTTCTCCACGGTTAATTTCATCAATAATAAAAATATAATTGTTGTCTAAATCATCTTTTGCCTTGTCAATAAATTTCTTGAATATTCCATTACGAAGTTCAAAACCTCCTGATTTATTTGGCATAATTCCTTGAATAAAATTGCTATAGTCATAACTTGGATGAAATTGAACTAATTTGACTTGATTAATGCTACGCTTTGACAACTTATCATTTTTATTAAAACAGTGGGCTATCTGCTTTGCTAAATAAGTTTTGCCAATTCCTGGAGCACCGCTTAGAATGATATTTTTATGTTTTCCTAGAATGTTTGCATATTCATGAACATGATCCGGATATTCTATTTGATCAACTATTTCCATTTCATCATCTGACTCTTCTTTATCTTCATCAATATCATGTTTAATTAAAAATTTGTCCTCATGTGATGCGCCGAATTTATATGAACCTTGTTTATTATCAATTAATATATCATCCTTTACATCATCTTCATCAACATTTTCTACTGAATTATCAAATTCTTGCTTCTCAACATCGGTTTCATCTTCATTATTGTTTTCATCATCATGAAAAAGCTTCTCTTCAATTAAATAAGTTAATTTATCGCCATTCATTTCGATATTATGTTTCTTGAATTCTTCAATAAGATTGACAGTCAAAAAATAATTATAATAGTGTCTAAATTCGTTAAATTCGTTGTATTTTACCTTTTTAAAGAAATAATTTATAATTGCTCTACCATAGGTAAACTTATTTTTTGCTCTTGTTGATAGAATATTACAAATTACTTTATCTCCATTATATAGATTCATGATTTTTATCACAAAACTTGTGGCATTTAATCAAATGTTTTCATTTTTTTCAATAATTTTTTTAAACTCATCTATACTAGAAATTCCAATTATTTCTAATATAGATTTTTTAATATTGTCATAAATTTCCTTAACATTTTCATATTTTTCATTATATATGTATTTATTCTCGTTTTTGTTTCAATATATTAAATAATAGCTCGAGCCTACCGTAGGAACTAAGTTAAATACCTTTTGTGCATATTGAAGCATATAGCAGAAAGTGTCCTTACTTTTAAAACCCATTGCATATTTTTCAAGCGGCATATTTTTTATTGCATCTACAGTTCAAATGGTAGTAAATTTTTTTCTATCATCGTCAATTTCTTTTGCTCTATTTGCCATTGCCTCCATTTTTTCAGGATTAGATTCAATTTCGTTTTTATATCAGTTAATAAACTCTTGAATATTCTCATGATTTAATTTATAATCTTTCATTATTTCTTTATCTCCAATTTATTGTTATTTTAAAAATTTTAACACTTTAAACTGGTAATAAACAATAACAATAAGTGTTGACAATGTACCGAGCAACAATTTTCATCTAGAAAATTAAAAAAAGCATACAGAATTCCTTTATAAATCTGTATACTTTACTTTTTATAAATATCTTAATAAGCGATCAATTTCACGAATTTGGCTACGGTACATATTATCTTTAGCCCTTATTACCTTATCAATAATATCTAGAATTTTTCTTCCTTGTTGTTGCTTGTTTGGATTTTCTGCTAAATATTTTTCTAAATTAGCTTTAGGAAAATATAAATATAAATAATCAATACTTCATCAAATTGAACGATTTACTGAATCTCAATATTTTTTGAATGCTTGAAGGGGGTTGAAATTTAAACCGTTATTAAATTCATTATATTTGCGTTTTACTAAGTCAAAGAATTTAGAGTATTTGTTAGGTCTATTTTCTTTTGCTTTACGAATTTCGCTAATTACTTCTTCATCTGGAGCATATTCTAAGTCTGCTACCAAATCAAGCCCTTTTTGAATTTCATCAAAACGATCTGAATCACTTCTTAAAAGATCATATAATAATCTTTTTGCTGGTTCAGCATATGGATAATTTTTATAGTTAGAATTATCTACTAAATCATAAGTTATGTAATATAAATTAATATATGGTGATTGTTTCTTGTTTTTAACTTCAAATGAAGCGGCTACTAATGGCAAGGCAGAGATTGCAAGTGGCATAACAAAAGTAGTTAACAATAGGATTTTTTTCTTTTTCATATTTCTTATTCTCCTTTTTAGCTTATATAAATATTTTACAATTAGAAGAGTAATAGCATCCTTTGAAGCAAAAAAAGTAGAACTAATTAATATAATGTGAAACATTATTTTAATAGTTGGATATTGACTTAAAATGTTTTAACAACATTTTGCGATTAATTGATTACCTTTAGCATTGTATAAAAAATAAAATGAACTTTTATCGTCCATTTTATTTATCAGAAGAAACAATTATTTTAATAAATTTTCAATTTCCTTCACAATGCTATCAATTTCAGCAATTGACTCTGGTGATAAAGTTGCCCTTTTGTTAATTGGATCATTTATCTTGTCTAAAATTATTTTAGCTTTCGATACACCCATTTTTGATTTATCTTCCATATCATCTTTTCTTTTAGAAATATATGTTTCTAATTGGTCTTTTGCTTGGTATAAATTTAGATAGTTATAAAATGAAGGATCAGAAATTTTTTTCAATGTATTTCAAAATTTTAAAAATATGAAAACTCCAGTATCCTTCATATCCCTACCCATAACTTTGGTTTCGCTAGACACAAAATTTTCCTTTATGTTATCAGTAAAAACTAAAAATTTTTCATATGGCCCATTGCGAGAATTTGATACAATTACATTTTCCAAATCATCCTTAAATTTACCGTTATCTTTTGGGGAATTCTTATATGACCTAAAGTCTTCAATAAATTTCTTTCCTAAAGCAAGAATATCATTGTGTTCAGTATCGTTTACTTTTCCTAATAGTTCAAGTGTCTCACTATCAAATTTATAATTTTTATAATCAACACCCGAATTATATAGTTTTGCTAATGAATCATATGTAAGGAAAAATAAATTAAAATATCAAATTTCCCTTTTGAGTTTCAGCACTTCCTCACTATCTTCTTTTTTTATTGGAGGAACTTGAGGTTTATTGTTCATATCGCCTAGGTTTGGATTCATTTCTTGACTGCTCATATCTCCACCTGGTTTGTTAGGATCAGGAGTCATATTCATTTCATCACTAGGATTTTCTGGTTTTGGAGGTTTTGACATATTATTCATGTCGCCACCAGGTTGTGGCATCATACCTTGATTATCCATATCCTTAGGGGTGTCTGGTGCTGGAGGATTTGGCATATTATTCATGTCGCCACCAGGTTTGCTAGGTCCAGGAGTCATATTCATTTCGCCACCTGGTTTATTAGGGTCCGGGTTCATTGGACTTGGTTTTTGTGGATCTTCAGGTTTTGGTATTATTCCATCGCCAGGTTTATCAGGTTCTGGTTTCATCCCATCTCCAGGATTGCTAGGATTATCCTTGGCTTTTCCATTATCACATGCAGCAGCAATTAGGGGTAAAGTTGCAATAGTTGCAGGCAATGCTACTCATCACTTGAAATTTTTCTTTTTCATAGTTAACTCCTTCATATTCTATGGAGCAATTATAATATAAATAGCCTAAAAAATAAGTCATAAAAGTCAATTTTTTTGCTATTTTTATTCTTAAATAACCAGAAATTCAATTACTAGCCATAAAATCATAAAATTGCGCTTAATTTTTAAGTATTTAACCTTTTTTATTCTTAATAAAAATAAGAAATAAAAAACGCAGATTTTTAAAACTGCGGTTTTCCATTAGCTAAGTTTCAGTTTATCTTTTTCTTTAGTAAAATCGAATCCTGAAACTTCAATTTTTTCTATTGAAGTTTTATTTGTTGTTTTATCAGTTATTTCAAAAGTGAAAGTGGCTATATGAATTGGATAACCATACAACAATCCCGCCTTAACGGTAAATTCTGGATGTAATTTCATATCATATTTTGATACTAAATCTTCAGCAATTCTAGCAGGTAATTTGCTTTCTTCAGAATCAATTCCCTCGTTAACTTTTGTTAGGAATTCTGTAATTTGTTTTTTACTATTTAATTTTTTAAATCCTTCTGAGTCGAGGAATTTCTTTAAGTCTGAATATTTAACATTATAAATGTAACCAGCAAATTCTTCATTACCATAACCAATATCTTCAAATTCTAAATATCCAATACTTTTAATAACTCCTAATCCTCTAATTTCAAAGTTAATTTCAGTCTTCTTACTCTTATCAAATTTATCAATTTTATTAACAATTAAATTAAGTGATTTATTATCAGGTTCCATTGTTTGATTCTTTTTGTCTGCTGATTCTTCATTAGGAATTATTGATTTCTCTTTATTAATTTCATAGTCATAGTATTTAAAACTGTCGCTTTCATTAACTGTAAAATACTCTCTAAGGATAGCAAATTGTTCATCTCAAGTGTTAGCATTTTTAATTTTAACCAGTAAATCTGTTGAAGTAATTCGCTTTGATTTTTCATTAGTTTTTAAACCAAAAACATCACTTTTATTTTTAGCGTCAAAACCATATACAAAGAAAATACTTTCTTTTCATTTGCTTTCATTTTTAGCTTTAAATGACACTTTCATATGCACATTTGTTAAACCATGATCATGAATGTATTCTGGATGCAGATTAAGATCATAAGTAGATTCATCTCAGTTACCTGATATGGTAATGTATTTTCTTAAATAAGCAAGTTGTTCACTAGGCGATTTAGAAGTTAAAGCTTTAAGTCCATGTACAAGCATTGGTCCAGTAATCTCTTCACCAGAAGTAGTTACAGTTTCAGAAAATACCATTCCAGCAATTTCATGGGTGTTGGTGTTCGTTAAGTCTTTTTGAAAGTTAATTAAATCAAATTCGCGATCAAAGGAAATAGATGTATCTCCTGATAGAGGAGTAACCTTAAATATTAAATGAAGTACTCCAGAAGTTGCTTTGGATTTTTTAGTATTTAATTCATACTTAAATTTAGAAGTATTAATGTTATCAAAATTTACATAGGCATATGGTGCAAGAATTTTCGATATCTCTACTAAATCAGTAGGTTTTTGAAGAAGTTTATCTAAAACTGATTTGCTTGTAACGTTTGCTTTTTCATTAATTAGTTTTTCTGAATATAAGATTCCGAAGTTATTTTTAACGCTCTCAAGCAAACTTTTTGGAACATTTGCATATTCATTTCTTTCGCCCTTACCCGGATCTTCTACTATAGGGTCTTTAGGATTAGGATTTTTGGGATTTGGATCTTTAGATTTTTCTCCATTGTTGCATGATGCTGCCACTAACGGAAGTACAATTGGGGCAGCAAATGCAGCCAATGATATTCATATTTTGCGATTTTTTTTCATAATTAAGGTCTTTCATATATTTTATTTTTAACATAAATAATTATATATTAGTTTAATAAAAAATGTCAAATTATTGTTAATTGTTAATATACAAATAAAAAATCCCCTATTTGGGGATTAATTACTTGTCTATTGTTTCATTTGCTCAGCAACTTCAGCAGCGAAGTCAACAACATTTTTTTCAATACCTTCACCAACTTCAAATCTCTTTGAGTAAATTAGTTCAAGTTTGCTATCTTCAAGAAATTGAGCAACTGTTTTTGATTCGTCCATAACAAATGGTTGAAATACTAAAACACCTTTTTCAACCATTTCTTTTCTCAGCATTCCAGCCTTTATTGAGTTTTGAATTTTTTCTGGTTTGTTTAAAAGTTTTGGATCACTATCAATTTTTTTGTGAATCATTGTTAGTTCACCTTTTGGTAGACATGATTCAAAAATGTGAGCTGGGTTAAGAGCAGCAACGTGCATTGCTAGTTGTCTTAGTGCTTCTTGGTTGCTTCCCTTAGCAATTAGAATTGAAGCAACTTTATTGTTAGCATGAGTATATCCAGCGACAACCTCACCATCTTTGGCTTCAAATCTAGTTGCTCTTCTAAAGGCAACTTTTTCACCAATTTTAGCTGTTAATTCGTTGCAATGCTCTTCAATAGTTAGCCCATCAATTTTTAGATCTTTTAGATCTTCAGCACTTTCGAATTTTTCTTTTAGTAATGCGTTAGTGATTTTGTCAGCTAATTCAATAAACATTTCATTTTTAGCGACAAAGTCAGTTTCACAGTTAAGTTCGAACATGATAGCAACGTTATCTTTAACAAATTCCTTAACAATTCCATCAGCGGCGATTCTACCAGCTTTTTTAGCAGCTTTTAGAATTCCTTTTTCTTTTAGTCAGTCAATTGCTTTTTCAACGTCATTATTAGTTGCTTCTAAGGCGTTTTTACAATCTAAAAATCCTGAGTTAGTTCGATCTCTTAGTTCCTTAATTTTCTTTAAATCTACAGACATATGTTCTCCTTATTATTTATCTTTTGATTCTTCTTCTCTTGGAGAATGTTCATTATTTTCTCTATTGTAGTAAGCTCTTCTTTTTGGTACAGCGTTTGGATCTCTTTCTGGTTTTGGATCTTCTGGTAAAATGATTTGTTCATTTGGTTTGTAAGCAAATAATTGTTCATTACCACGAGCAGAAGCAATAGCATCGGCTAAAATGGTCATAATTAATGTTACTGATTTTACTGAATCATCATTTGCTGGGATAGCAAAATCAACTAGGTCTGGATTTGAATTAGTATCTTGAATTGAAAAGATTTTTAAACCTTTCTTTCTTGCTTCTTTAATAGCAATTTCATCATCCATTGGTGACGCACAAATCATTACTTGTGGGGTTGTTCCACGGTTTGCTAATTTTCTAATACCACCTAGGTTTTTTTGTAATTTAGCAATTTTTTTGTCCATTAAAAGACCTTCTTTTTTGGTATATCCAGTGTAACCATTTTTTTGAAGTTCTTCTAATCTCTCTAATTCTTTAACACTTTTAAAAATAGTTTGTGAGTTTGTTAATGTCCCACCTAGTCAACGTTCTGATACGTAAACTGAATTAGTTCTTTCAGCAGCAGCTTCGATTGCTTTCTTAGCTTGTTTTTTAGTTCCAACCCAAATAAATGAGGTAGGTTTTTGTGCCATTTTATTTAAAAGTTTGTAAGCGTATTCTAAAGCTTTTTGAGTTTTAGCAATGTCAATAATGTGAATTCCCATTCTTTTTCCTCAAATACTTGGTTTCATTTTTGGGTTTCATTGGCTAATTCTGTGGCCGAAGTATGTTCCTGCTTCTAGTAATTTTTCTCTCGAAACAATAGCTGCTTCAGTGGTTGTGTGAGCTGCTGGCGCAGCTTGCTTTTGAGTTTTTTCAACTGGTTTAGTTTCTTGTAATTTGATATCTTTTTGCTCTTGCATATATTTTCCTTAAAAAATTTGATTTGTTATACTTCCTATTATTTCTAACAAATGCATTAAATAAATTAACACAAGCATTTGAATTCATAATAGTGTTTGATTGATTAATAGTAATTTAACAAGTACGTTTAAAGTACATAGTAATTGTATCATAAACACCGGTTTTTTAAATCGATAAACTTTGCAATTAGAAAAATAAAAAATAATCGTGTGGGCGGCACGATTATTCCATAATATTATTATTTTTATTTATTGTAATTAGTTTTTATCCATGTCTTTTGGATCTTCTTTTGGTTGTCTGTTAAGCATTTCTTTTGCTCTAACCATGTTTTGTTGGAAGTCTCTAATTCTTTTTTCTAGAGTATCGAAATCTTTTTCTTCAATTAGTTTCTTAACGTTTTCAATTTCGTCTTCTAATTCTTTCTTTTGAGCTTCTGGCAAGTTTTTAGCTTGTTCTGAATCTAAAATTTTGGTTAAGTCGTTAATTAATTGTTCACCTTTAACAGTTACTTCAACTTCGTGACGTTTTTTCTTATCAGCTTCACGGCTTGCTTCAGCTTCAGCCACCATTTTATCAACTTCTTCAGCTGTTAATGATGAAGTGTTTTCGATAGTAATGGTTTGTTCTTTATTGGTTTTGGTATCTTTTGCTGTTACCTTGGTAATACCATTAACGTCGATTGAGAAGCTAACTTCAATTCTTGGAATACCACGTGGTGCTGGTTGAATTCCTTCTAAGTTGAATTGTCCTAAAATCTTGTTATCAGCAGCTAATTCTCTTTCACCTTGTGTAACAATGATTGTTACGGCTTCTTGGTTATCTGTAGTTGTTGAGAAAATTTGGCTCTTTGTTACAGGGATTGTAGTATTTCTTGGTATTAAAGGAGCAACGATGTTTCCTTCAACAACGATTCCAAGTGTTAATGGAGTTACGTCTAGTAGTAAAATGTCTTTAACTTCTCCGGCTAGAACTCCACCTTGAATTGCGGCACCAACACTAACTACTTCATCAGGGTTGATTGTTGAGTTTAATCTCTTGTTTGTAACTTCGATTACCATTTGTTTAACAGCTGGCATTCTTGTTGATCCACCAACCATTAGAATTTCATCGATGTCGCTTCATTTTAATTCAGCAGCCTCTAAAGCATCTAATAATGGTTTTTTGGTTCTTTCTAGAAGATCTTCAGTCATTTTTTCGAATTCTGATCTTTTTAGTTCTAATTCAGCGTTAATAGGTCCATTAGCATTCATAGCTAGGAATGGTAATGAAATGTTAGCAACTGGTGATTCAGATAAGGTAATTTTTGCTCTTTCTGCTTCTTCTTTTAATCTAGCCATCGCAATTTTGTCATTTTTTGCGTTGTAGTTGTATTTTGTCATGATTTCTGAAACCATTCATTCTACAACTTTGTTATCTCAGTCATCTCCACCTAAGTGGTTATCTCCTGAAATTGCTAGAACTTCAAATGTTCCGTGTTCCATTTCTAGAATAGAAACGTCAAATGTTCCACCACCTAAGTCAAATACTAAGATTTTTCTTTTTTCTTCTTTTGACATGTCTAATCCGAATGCCAAAGCAGCGGCGGTTGGTTCGTTAATAATTCTAATAACGTCAAGTCCAGCAATAATACCTGCATTTTTTGTAGCTTCACGTTGTGCATTATCGAAGTATGCTGGAACAGTAATAACGGCTTTCTTAACTCCGTGTCCAATTTTCTTTTCTGCATATTCTTTTAAGTATGAAAGAATCATTGCACTGATTTCTTCTGGTTTAAAATCTTTATTATCAGCATGAACTGTTTTTGATGTTCCCATTAATCTTTTAATAGAAGCGATTGCGTCTGGGTTAGTTTCTAATTGTCTTTTTGCAACTTCCCCCACGATTGTTTCACCATTTTTGAAAGCAACAACTGATGGAGTTGTTCTTTTTCCATTTGGATTTTCTAAAACTTTGGTTTTACCGTTTTCAATGATTGAAACAACAGAGTTAGTTGTACCTAAGTCGATACCTAGGATTATTTCTTTTGCCATATTTAATCTCCTTTTTATATATACATAAATGTTCATTTTTTCCAAACATTCAAATATATTTTAGCACTTATTTTTAAAGAGTGCTAAAAAAAATAATTTTTTTCTTTAATTGGTGATTTTAGGGGTTATTTAAACAGTTTTTGTTGAAAATTCCAGTTAGAATAATAATTAAGATCAAATCCTTGCGACTACTATTAGCTATAAAAAAATTATGGTGCTTGAATTTATAAAATAATTATTAATTGAAATAATATATATAAAAAAATAATCATTTTAAAGAAATTTAAAAATAATTTTATGCTTAATTTTCCAAAAAAAATTTTACTACTTAGTCAAAACAGCATCTTTTTTGCATATAATATATTTAAAAATTTATGCCGAAAGAGGAGAGATATGAAAAGCAAAGATAGAAGCATAGTTAAAAAAATTTTACATGTCATAATTTGAGCAAATAGCAAAATAATAAATATTAATAAAAAAATCGACAAAAATTTTTATGCTAATTCAAAATTAACGCAAAAAGTGAACTCACAGGCTAATAGTCTCGATCTAAAATTTAAACATGGACATGCAATTATAGCCGAACAATTAAAGAAGCTAGATAAATCAATTAATAATAATAATATATATAGTATTAATAGTGAAATAGAAAGGCTAATTTTGAGAACACAAAAGCAATTTGAAAAAATTATAGTTCTTCTTGAAGCTAATATTGCTTACACTGAAATTTTTAGCCAACATTTCCAGGCTGATAGTAGTAGCGGCAGTGATGATGAATGAAGCAAATGAGCAGCAGAAAAAAATGAGGTTTCAAAAAAACATCATCAATTATTACAAGTTAATTTGAAATCTTATGAAAACTTAGCTAGCGAGTTTAAAAAAATATTAGAAAAATCTAGCAAAAAATAACTATTGGTTTTTCCCACAATACAATTAAAAAAGCCATCTCGGATAGTGAGATGGCTTTTTTAATGTATAAATACTAATTATTTACTACCACTTCAATCTGAAATAAGCAATTTTTCATTATCTTTTTGCACTCCGACTACAGCCAAAATGAAATCGATTATTGCTCATATACCGAAACCACCAGCGGTAAATAGTTTTAGCAGTCCTAATCCTACTCTACCGCCATAAAATCTATCAATTCCAAAACCACCAAAGAAAAATGATAGAAGAGTTAAAGCTGTTCTACTTTTCTTGCTTGGTTTTTCCTTCATTGACATATTCATTTGTTCTTTTTCCATAATATTTTCCTTTATTAAATTTGTTTTCATAAAAATTATGCAAAATTAATTGTGTAGCATATAAATTAGTTTTTTACAACTAAAAAAATTAAAATTAATAAAATATACCTAAAAAAAATAATAAAAAAATCGCTATTTTTTGAAAATTAGCAATTTCATTGATAATAATAAGGAATAGCATTAACATATAAATATTTATTAATAACCACTAAATTGATATAAATCTAAATAAATAATTAAATTTAAATTGCCCCAAAATCGTTGCTTTCAAATTTGTGATATTGATCAAATTTCTGTGAATAATTTTTGCTATTCCGTAATATTTTAGCAGCCGCCGACCCAATGAAGCCAATAATCATGAATAATATTAATGACATAATGAATAATATCTCTGCTGTTTTATTCTTTTCTTTTTTAGCACCAATTATCCCAATGATATTAAAACAA